>JAOTVU010000179.1 GCA_029863385.1 Acidimicrobiia bacterium | reverse complement strand
GCAGTGCCGTCTTCCCCGCCCCGGGCCCCGACACGAGGTTGACGACAAAAGTGTTGGTGGCCTCGAAGTGGGCCCGCATCAGCGCTGCCTTGCGGTCGTGGCGAGACAGGATCCCCGAGTTCATGGAGACGGTCACCGAACCTCCCGGGGAGCCGAAACCGGCACCGGATCATAGGAGACGATCTCCAGCTGACGCCCTGAGAGAAGCTCCGGGCAGGCCACCTGGTGTTCGTCGCAGTAGAAGTGCACGTCGTCGAGTTCGAGGGAATGCCCGCCGGCCGGGCACCGCACCACCACCGGCTCGTTCTCGACAACCAGCTCCGCCCCCTCGGCCACACTGTTCTCGGCCACCAGTTCGAACCCGAAACGAAGTGCACTCTCGACCACGCCGGACAGGCGACCGATGCGAAGCGTGATCCGACCGACCCGGTCGACCCCGTGGCTCTCCGCCGAGGCGGTGACCTCGGCGAGAACCGCCTGCGCGATCGAGACCTCGTGCATCCTTCGGGGACTCTCCTACATCCGTTGCCCGATGGCCCGGGCGACCTCGACCAGCAGATCCATTCCCTTCTGCACGTCGACCGACTCCGCCGCCGAGTCCGGGATCATGTCACGCCGCTCCGTGAAGCCGGCCAGCCCAACCACGAGGGTGGACAGCAGTTCGGCGTTGTCGAGCAACGTGACCATGGCGGCGGCGATCTCCGGATCGTTGAGTCGATCGATCACGGCGTCGACCGGCTCGGCCGTATGACCGCCGGCGAGACTGAGCGCTGTCGTGGTCCCCGGATTGCACATGACGTCACCTTGCCCGTGTGTTTCGAGTGATGTGTGCGGCGTCCGGTGGTTTCGCCTCGGCCGTCGACGCTCCCAACCAACACTAGGCCCAGTGACCACAGGTCGTCTATCCAGTGCGGCGCAGACGCTGAGCCTCGTCTACGTCAGGTCGCAAACCGACGACGCCATTCCGGCGGAGGCTGCAAGCGTTCGGTGACCCAGTGTTCGACACCGTCGGTGATTCGGCCGTCGACAACGGTGTAGAACCCGGCGCACCAGAACGTGTCGTCGCCGTGAGTGACCCGGACCTGCGCGACCACCCGAGTCGGGCTGTGTGCTGGACTGCCTGCCGGAATGTTGCCGCCGACCGTCTCCACGACCTCGATCGTCCAGCCCTCGGGATAGGCCCGGTTCATGGCCAGGAAGTTCGGCCCGTCGAAGTACTCGCCCGTTTCGGTGAACTCGATGTGGATCGTGGGCGAGAGCAGCTCGGCTGCGCCCTCCCAATCCCGAGCCTCCATTCGCTCGAAGAACGTGCGGACAGTTTCCGCGGGTTCCTTCATGGTTCGGATCCTAGAGCTTGCGACCGGCAGTGCGCTGGCCTGCGAGTTCAGCTGTCGAGACCGCGGGCTGCTCACCTCCGTCGACCGTCGACATCATCATCAGTTGCACGAAGGCGGCAGGACGGCTTCGATCCCGGTGTGGTGCACGTCACCGTTTTCGTCAACACTGGTACCCATGTTGGATCGGGTTCGCGACGTGGCCGGGAAGATGGCCGACAGGGCTGTAGAAACGGTGTCGCAGCGGATGCGTGGCGGCGTGACCGATCCATTGATCGCCGATCTGAACAAGGCGATGGCACCCGACCGGGTGCACATCGACGGGGCCGAGCGGTCGCTGCTCAGCCACGACTCATCCGTCATCGACGGCGGTGGCGCCGGCCCGGTGTGCTATCCGATCTCCACGGAGGAGGTCGTGGCCATCATGAAGACCGCCGCCCGCCACGACCGGGCCGTCGTCCCCCGCGGTGCCGGTACCGGTCTGTCCGGTGGGGCCATCCCGATGGGCGGGCCGATCGTCGTCGCCCTGACAAAGATGAACGAGATCCTGTCGGTGGACGTCGACAATCGGGTGGCCTGGGTCGGGCCGGGAGTCATCAACCTCGACCTGTCCAAACACCTTCGCCCACTCGGCTACCACTTCGCCCCCGATCCGTCGTCACAGCAGGTCTGCACCATCGGCGGCAACGTGGCCAACAACTCCGGCGGACCGCACTGTCTGGCCTACGGCGTGACGAACTCCCACATCCAGGCGATGGAGGTCGTGCTCCCGTCCGGCGCGACGACGATGCTGGGCGGACTCGATGCCGAACCGGCGGGCCTCGACCTGCGAGGCGTGTTCGTCGGCAGCGAGGGCACCATCGGCATCGCCACGAAGATCGCCGTCGCCATCACGAAGAATCCACCGGCGGTGCGAACCCTGCTTCTGTCGTTCTCCGACGTCCACCATGCCGCTCAGACGGTCAGCGACGTGGTGGCGGCAGGGATCGTGCCGGCGGCGATGGAGGTCATGGACCAGCGAATCACCCGGGCGGTCGAGAACTTCGTGGGAGCCGGCTACCCGACGGATGCCGCTGCGGTGCTGCTCGCGGAGGTCGACGGTCTCCCCGGCGGCATCGCCATCGACGCCGACCGCATCGCCGAGATCGGGCGGGCCAATCACGCCACCGACGTCAAGGTCGCCCAGTCCGAGCAGGAACGGATGCTCCTTTGGAAAGGCCGAAAGACGGCCTTCGGGGCCATCGCCCAGATCGCGCCCGACTACTACCTCCACGACACGGTCGTACCTCGGGCCAAGCTCGCCGAGGTGCTCGACCGGGTCTACGAGATCGCCGATCGTCACGACCTGATCGTGATGAACGTCTTCCACGCCGGCGACGGCAACCTGCATCCGTTGTTACTTTTCGACGCCCGCCAGGCTGGCGTCCTCGACCGGGTCCACGCCGCCGGGGCCGAGATCATCAACGCATCACTCGACGCCGGTGGCGTGTTGTCGGGTGAACACGGCATCGGGATCGAGAAACAGAAGTTCATGGATCGTCTCTACACCGACGACGATCTCGATCACCAGAACCGCCTCCGTCACGCGTTCGATCCGATGTGCCGGACCAATCCGGGCAAAGTGCTGCCTACCGGCCACTCGTGCGCCGATATCCAGCAGCTGAAGCGTATCCCGGCGGGCGTATGGGGATGAAGGCCAGCCTCGCCATCGACGACCCCGTCCTCGAGACCTTCGCGGCCGAGGTCGAAGGCACCGACCCGGTCACCGTTGTCGGCGGCCGCACGGCGTGGGACCGGGGCGGGCCACTCGATGGGACACCCCGGGAGGTGCGGGCACCATCGGGCATCGTCGCCTACGCACCGGAGGAGATGACCGTCACCGTGCGGGCCGGAACGCCGGTGGCCGAACTCGCCGCCGCGCTCGCCGCCGCAAACCAGCGGTGCGCCCTACCCGACCGGGGCGGCACTGTCGGCGGCGCCGTGGCCGTCGGCGAGAACGACCCACTCGTCCTCGGAAAAGGCCGCCTACGGGCGAGCGTGCTGCAGGTGCGATACGTCTCCGCCGACGGACGCCTCATCACCGGCGGCGGCCCCACCGTGAAGAACGTCACCGGGTTCGACCTGCCCCGGCTGATGACCGGAGCGCTCGGCACACTCGGCTTCCTGTGCGAGGTGATCCTGCGAACAAACCCCGTCCCCGCGGTGGCCACCTGGTTCCGATCCGACGACGCCGACCCGTTCGACACCTTCGACGCCCTCCTCCACCCGTCGGCCGTCTTCTGGGACGGCACCACCACGTGGGTGCTACTCGAGGGTCATGGGGTCGACGTGTCCGCTGAGGCCGGCGTGTTGACCACGGTCGGCGCGTTCACCGAGACCGACGGGCCGCCGGCCCTGCCACCCCACCGATGGTCGCTCACGCCGAGCGAGCTGAGGACGCTCGATCTGGACGACTTCGTCGCATCGGTCGGCGTCGGCACCGTCCACGCCACCGAACCGCAGCCCGCCCGTTCGATCGATCCCGCGGCACAGGAGGTGTCCGATCGCATCAAGGCCCAATTCGATCCTCCCGGCCGACTGAACCCCGGCCGGGAACGGAGCCGCTGACCATGGATCTCAACCTCGACGAGGACGATCTCAACATCTGCGTGCAGTGCGGACTCTGCCTGCCGTTCTGCCCGACGTTCCGGGTGACCGGCGAGGAGTCCAAGTCACCCCGAGGGCGGATCGCCCTCATGCGAGAGGTACAGCTCAACGACGCCCCCGTCACGGACGAGGTCATCGAATCGTTCACAACGTGTGTGCAGTGCCGCGGCTGCGAACCGGCGTGTCCGTCGAGCGTGCCCTACGGGCATCTCATGGAGCAGGCCAGGGAGACGCTTGCCGACCAGCACAAGATCACCCCGTTGTGGCAGCGCCTGGCCTTCAGACCGCTGTCGAACCCCCGGCTGCTCCAGCTCGGAACCCGGGCCCTGGCCGTCGCCCAACGGGCCCACCTCGTACCGTCCCGTCTCGGCTTGGCCGAGCTGCCTTCGCACCAGGAGCCGCTGGAGGCGTCCGGCACCGACGTGTACCTCTTCACCGGTTGCGTGATGGACGCCTGGCAGCGTGACGTGCACCGGGCCGGACAACGAGTGGTGGAGGCGGCCGGATTCGGAGTCACCCCCACCAATGAGGTCGCACCGTGCTGCGGTGCCCTGCACACCCATGCCGGGCTCGGCGCCGAAGCCCGCACCCTGGCTCAGCGCACGATCGACGCGCTCGGTACCGAACGACCGATCCTCGTCGACTCCGCCGGCTGCGGTGCCGCCATGAAAGACTACGGCCACCTGCTCGGCACCGCCGAGGCGCAGAGGTTCGCCGCCCAGGTGTTCGACATCTGTGAATGGCTGGCCCAACACATGGCTCGCCTGCCCGAGGTCGAACCGCTCGATCTCGCGGTCGCGATCCAGGACCCCTGCCACCTCCGTCACGTCCAACGGGTCCACGAGGCGACCCGGGTGGTGCTGGAACCCTTCGTCCGGCAACTGATCGAACTCGACGACGAGGGCCTCTGCTGTGGGGCCGGCGGGGCGTACTCGGTCACCGAACCCGAACTGGCCGGCCTGATCCGCGACCGCAAGGTTCAATCGATTCATCGAGCGAATGCCGATCTGGTGGCATCGGCCAATCCGGGCTGCTCCATGCACCTGGCGGCCGCTGACGTTCCGACCATCCACCCGATGGAACTGGTGGCGAAGGCCTTAACGGCTTCGGCGCGGAGCGCCTCGCTTCGAGTTCCGGCTCCGGGGCCGAAACTCCTGCAGCGTGAACCATGATGGCGGGGTTCCGACCTTCAGGGAGACTAGCCCAGGCCTGAGGGCAGCGGAGAGCCCGAGAACTCATGCGCA
The DNA here is from genome assembly GCA_029863385.1 of Acidimicrobiia bacterium. Taxonomy (GTDB): domain Bacteria; phylum Actinomycetota; class Acidimicrobiia; order Acidimicrobiales; family SZUA-35; genus JAHELU01. The sequence goes on along the minus strand of JAOTVU010000179.1, from coordinate 3,802 downwards.
TTGCGTATGAGGGTCGTCAGGCGCTCCAGGTCGTCGAGGTCGACCACCGGCAGCAGCTCGCGGCTCAACTCGGTCGTGTCGTCGATCCGGAAGGAGCGGACCACGACCTCGGGTGGTTGCGACGTCAGCGTGGCGGTGAACGACACCACCGGCGCCTGCCCGACCGTGAGGTGCGACGGACCGTAACGGGCGGTGTTGATACGCAGCGCGATTCGCTCGTCGAGCCGTCGATCGACGGGACCGGCCGAACCCAACAGTAGATGCATACCCAACTGCTGTCCCCGTTCGGCCAGACTCAACAGCTCGGCCGCCGGATCGAGCGTCACGACGGCCTCGCGGTGACGATCACCCAGCGCCTCGACCCGATCGATGCATACGACAAGATACGGGAACGCGTTCGGTCTGCCCAGTCGCTCCAGATCCTCGATCGAATTGCAGTCGAATGTGGTCAGCAACGCCTCCCGCCGATCGAGTTCGGCCGAGAGCATCGCCAGAGCCGGTTTGATCTCGAGTGTGGACGTGTCGGACAGGTTGCCGATCGTGTGCGGCAGCTCCCGACAGCTGCGGAACACGGCGCCACCGGTTGAGTCGATGAGGTAGAAGTTCAACCGGTCCGGACCGTACCGCAACGCCAACGCCGCGATCCAGGCGGGCAGAAACCCCTCGAGGTCACCCGAGATCAATGCGTGCGGGCCGAGCTCCCGAATGTCGACGTTGACCGAACCCGTCTTGTTGCGACCGATCCTGGCCGCGAGGCGCCCCGGCGGCTGCTCCCCGGCCCACTGCTCGACCACGATCGCCGGATCGGCCCCCGGAACGAGACCGTCCAGGTTCGACCCCCCGAACGACGGGCCGGCCTCGGTCCAGAACATCGACGGCGTGGCGGTCCTCACCTCGGCCGACGCATCGGCCGAGAACGGCTCGAGGCAGGTGAGGCGGCGAGCCAGTTCGCCAACCTCGTCGTCGGTGTAGAGCTCATAATCGATACCGAGTACGGCGGGCCGGCTGGCCGGGTCGTTACGATCGACCACGGACTCCATCGACGCGTACTCCCGGTCGACGGTCACGACCGTCCCCCGCCGGCCGAACGGCAGCTCCAATTGATGGGCCGGGTCACACTGACCGACCACCAGGGCGGTCACGCTCGACCGGACATCCCCACCGACGAGCGATTCGATCATGGCCTGCACGCTGTTGGGAATCTGGGCTTCGCCGTCGATGAGCAACACCGCCGACATCGGACCGTCGAGCGAGCCGGAAACCGGATACCCGGTTCGGCTGGCACCCCCGTTCGCCGACGCAGCCAGGCGATCGACAACGGCTCGGTACCGGTCGGGGTCGGCCGTGAGCTGGGTGAACGAGCCGTCGTCGGCGAAGCCGTCGCAATGGGGCAGCCACTTGAGCCAGTCCCAGCGTTCGACTCGGCCCGGGCTGATAAGCGACCAGATCCGCAGCCGATTCGGTTGATGCTGCAGCACCAGTTGGGCAAGCAACGAGTACGCCAGTTCCCGGCTCTCCCGTTCCTGGCCGGCCACGAGCACCGAGCTCGACGACGAGAAGTCGACCGTGACGGGAACACCGTCGACGGTGTGATAGCGGGCGAGGAGCTGTTCGGCCCGCTCCCGGAGTTCGGGATCGCCGGCGTCGGGCACGGTGCACCGGATTCGACTGGGCAACGCGGCCAGGCCGATCCGGGTGATCAGGGGATCGCTGTCGGCCCGCCGCCAGACCGAATGAATGTCGTCGTTGACCGCGTCGACCAGTTCACCGATCGACGGAGCCTCGGCCAGGCGGGCCGTCCACTCGGCGTCGAGTTCCTTGACCAGGGTGGCGGTGGCCGACTGCAACGAGCGGTCGTAGAGGTTTGCGGCCGCCTCGAACCCCTCATGCGAACTGCGACGCCACCCCCGGCTGCGCTCGGGCGGGCTCGGGAAGATGATCCGTTCACCCCCGTAGGGCCGGTAGGGGCTCGACCCGGGTGACACGAGGACCCTGCGGGCGTCGGCCTCGCCGTCGCCCCATGGCAGGTCGGCCCGGGCCGCCGTCTCGAATGTGACGGCGAACCAGGTTTGACCGACCAGCACGCGTTCACCGGAGGTCAGAGGCACCGGCTCGGTCACCACCTCATCGCCGACCAGCACACCATTGGTCGAGCCGGCGTCGGCCAGGATCACCGAGGTGCTGTCGACGGTGACGGTGGCGTGATAGCGGGACACGCCGGGGTCGACGATGATGATGTCGTTGTCGGCGGCCCGTCCGATACGGCTCTCGCCGGGAGGGAGAATCAGTTGTTCACCACGCTTCGGCCCGGAGAGAAACGCGACCGTGACCGCCCCGATCGTCTCCACGGGGGCCTCCCGCTCGGCGCCGGCTTCGAGTGTCACGACATCCCCGGATCGAATGTCGGCGATACCGAGAGCGGCGGTTGGCAGAAGCGTGTTGCCGGTTCGATGGACGGCGAGGACATCGCCGTCGGAACCACCCAGCCCGCGGATGACATCGCCGACGGTGCCGCGAGGATCGGCGAACACGACGCGGTCTCCGACACCGGCGACAGTCAGAAACAGGCCTCGATGAACACCGTCGTTGTCAGTAGATCCGATCTCCATGCCACACGTCTTGTCAGCGCCTCGTTCGGCATCGGGTTGTCGACCCGCCGCCACGCGTCCCCATCCGGAGACATCCGAGATGAAAGAATACGACGTTTTCACCGTTTCGTCACATGTGGCGTCCGGCACTGCCAGCTCTATCGCCGTCGTGACCGCTCCGAGCGGCGCCACACCAGCCGCAGTCCCGACCAGACGTCGCTGACGGCGCAGACCTTGTTGTCGACCAGACCGAGAGGAAGGGCAAGTTCACGAACGACGTCCTCGGTGATGTCGGTCGGCACGTTGGACGCCTTCTTCGGCCACGCCACCCAGAGGGCACCGTCGGGAAAGATGACCTCCGAAGCCGCCGCGATCCGCCGTTCGAGGATCCGCCGGCGCTTGGCGAACGCCACGACCACATCCGGGTCCCTGCCCAACGACTTGCGCAACTTGGCCCCGTGCGGCTCGAGCCATGCCCGGAACCCGTCCGGCTCGTCGAGTACGGCGACCGTGTGGCCTGGCTTGATGCCAAGCTTCTTGGCCAGCGGTGTGCCCGAGTAACCGGCGGGTTGTGGGGCCATGCTCGAACGATACCGCGTACAGGCGTTCAGACCGTTTCGACCAGGACGGCCTTCAGGTATCGGCCCTGCGGGAAGCCGACCGGATGGTCGAGGGGCTGCCCGGTACGGCGCACCTCGGTCCAGCTCCGTCCCGCCCGGCGAAGGCCGGCACCGACGGCCTCGACCAGGCCCTCCTCATCGATCCGGCTCGAACACGAAGCCTGGAGAATCAAACCACCGGGTCCGGTTACCCGCCCGGCCAGCGTTGCGAGGCGCTCATAGGCCGACCGTGCTCCGGCGACCTGCGACTTCCGCTGGGCGAAAGCCGGCGGATCGACGACGACCAGGTCGAAGGCCGCGCCATCGGCGACCAGGTCCTCCATCACGGCGAACGCGTCGCCGGCCCGGATCCGATGCGGGACACCGGCCGTCGCTGGATTGAGCGCCATGTTCGCCTGCGCCGCGACGAGCGCCGGACGGCTGGCGTCCACCGACATCACCGAGGTCGCTCCCCCGGCGGCGGCGTGGACCGAGAACCCACCCGTGGAGGCGAAGACGTCGAGGACGTTGCGCTCGGCGGCAAGCGATTGGATCATCCGGCGGTTGTCACGCTGATCGAGAAAGTGGCCCGTCTTGTGGCCCCGGACCAGGTCG
>JAOTVU010000034.1 GCA_029863385.1 Acidimicrobiia bacterium | reverse complement strand
ACAGGAAGTAGGGCCGCAGCCAGGGAACCCCGGTGAACTGGGCCCGGTGCGTGCACTCATGGATGGCGATCCACAGCCGGAACTCGCGAGGCTCGAAGCCGAACCGCTGCTCCAGCCCGGCGATGTTGGGGCCGACGTAGTACACCCAATCCTGGTCTTCGGGTCGCTCGTCCTCCACGATCAGCAGGTCGTACTGGCCGAGCACCCGTCCCGACATCCAGCCCAGCAGCGCACCGACCTCCGCGCCGGCCACCTTCGGGCCGATGTAGGCGGTGGCCCCGTTGACCGCCCCGCCGACCGTTCCGCCGATGGCGTCGACGGTCGGCCGCAACTTCTGCCCCCAAGGGCCGAGCGCCTCGGTGACCGTGTCGAGCAGCTTCGAGGCCTCGGACCGCGTGTCGGCGTCGGCGTCGGCCTCTTCCGACAGCCGGCCGAGCAGCGGCCGCAGCAGCCGGTCGAAGCTGGCGAGGTTGGCCTCGACCCAGCCCATTCGATCGGTGACCTGAGCCCGGGCGGGCCCGGCCAACGACGTCAGGCCCGTCTCGGCCACCACCAATTCCTCGGCCTGAGGGGTCAGCTCGGCGAAATCGGAGTCGAGCGTCGTGCCGACGGTGGGGTGCTCGTAGGGCGCCTCTCGATTGGCGATCTTCTCGGCCACAGATCGGGCGAAATCCCAATCGACTTCAGTACTCACGAGCTCACTCCGCTCTTTCGAGGCTCAGCGTTTTGGGTAACGGGGATTCTCCACCTTGGCGAGGTATCCGATCATCACACCGATGACGGTGACGACCGCTCCGATTGCGAGAAAGAATCCAAGCCACCAATGCCATACAACAGCCAGCTGAAACATGGCACCAAGTCTACGTGCGAGGGGACGGAGCCCCTCGCGTCGAGTTTCGGCTATCGAGGGCCGGAACATCGGGGTGTCCCGGCCGTCGGCCGGAACACCGAGATTTCCTGACGGGAAATCTCGGTGTTTCAGAAGAGTTTGGTGATCGAGTCGAGGAGTCGCTGCCGAACCTCGGCCGGCATCTCCTCCCGACACGAGCCCAGCATCGATTTCAGTCCGACGTGGAAATGAACGATGTCGTCGCAGCCGGTGCAAAACTGAAGGTGGGATTGGAACTGTGATCGCTGCGGCTCGCCGAGCCGATCGTCGATGTAGGTGTACAACTCTTCGAGGGTTGGGTTGCAGCTCCAGGTCGGTGTCGGCTCATCGCCGTCGGGGTCGAGGTCTGGATTCATCATGACTCTGACTCTGACTCGGGTTCGGGGACGGATTCGGGCGCGGACTCGGAATGCGGCTCGGAAGGTGCGGAGGCCAGCCCACGAGCCACCGCAAACTCGTATAACTCCTTCTGCAGCGCTTTTCTTCCCCGGTGGAGACGGCTCATGACCGTTCCGATCGGTATCTCGAGGATCTCGGCGATCTCCGCATAGCTGAAACCCTCGACGTCGGCCAGGAGCACGGCCACGCGGTAGATGTCGGGAAGCGCCTCGACCGCGGCGACCACTTCGGCCTCCGAGAACGACTCCATCAGGGTTTCCTCGGCGCTTCGCCCGATACCTCCCGCCGGCCGAATCCGGCGGTACAGGTAGAGGTCCTCGATGTCGTCCAGCTCGGTTTCGGCCGGCCGTCGTTGTCGGGCCCGGTAGCGGTTGATGTGGCTGTTGGTGAGGATCCGGAACAGCCAGGCCCGCAGGTTGGTGCCTTCCCGAAAGCTGTCGAAGGAGCGGTACGCCTTGAGGAACGTCTCCTGGACGAGATCCTCGGCGTCGGCCTGATTGCCGGTGAGGCGCCGGGCTGTGGAGTAGAGCGACGCCATGTACGGCTCGGTGTCTTCGACGAACGTCTTGCGATCAGCCAAGGCGACTACAGCTCCACTTCACGGGTCCCCGTCGTACCACAATCTGGTCACCGGGTCCCGATCGAGGATCGACGGGCTCCGGGTCGACGAGGCCCACCGTATCGGGTGTACTGGAGCAGTCTGAACATCACGACAGGAGAACGATGAATCGACCGGAATCGATCCAGACGGAACAGTCCAGCTCAGCCGCCTGGTGGCGCCGGGCGGTCGTCTACCAGGTGTACATTCGCTCGTTCGCCGACGGTGACGGCGACGGCACCGGCGATCTGGCCGGGCTGCGAGCCCGGCTGGACCATCTCGTCGAACTCGGCATCGACGCCGTGTGGGTCAATCCCTGGTATCCGTCGCCGCTGGCCGACGGCGGCTACGACGTGGTCGACCATCGCGACATTCATCCCGACTTCGGCACCCTGGCCGGGGCCGATGCCCTGATCGCCGAAGTCCACGATCGAGGACTCCGGATCCTGATCGACCTCGTCCCCAACCACACCTCGATCGAACATCCGTGGTTCCAGGCCGCCCTTGGCGCCGGACCGGGTTCACCGGAACGGCAGCGCTACATCTTCCGGAACGGGCGTGGACCCGACGGCGACGAGCCACCGACGAACTGGCGGGCCGTTTTCGGAGGATCGGCCTGGACCCGGGTCGATGACGGCCAGTGGTATCTGCACATCTTCGACACCAGCCAACCCGACCTCAACTGGCAGCACCCCGAAGTCCGGGACGAGTTCGACGACATCTTCCGCTTCTGGCTCGATCGAGGGGTCGACGGATTCCGGATCGACGTGGCCCACGGGATGATCAAGGATCTCTCTTTTCCCGACGTCGCCGTCGACCGCCTTGACGAACGCGGACAGCGCACTCCCGACGGCTCGCACCCGCACTGGGATCGCGATGAGCTGCACGTGCTGATTCGCCGCTGGCGTGCCGTCCTCGACGACTACGACGATCGGATGATGGTGGCGGAGGCCAACGTCCATCCCGACCGGCTGCCCCTCTACGTTCGGCCCGGCGAGTACCACCAGTCCTTCAACTTCGATCTCCTCAAGGCCGACTGGTCCGCCGACGACTTCCGCTCCATCATCGACGGCGCCGCCTCCCGGGCCGCTGCCATCGGGGCCGCCTCGACCTGGGTGCTGTCGAACCACGACATCGTCCGTCATGCCACCCGCTACGGGTTGCCGCCGGGCACCGACTACGAGCGCTGGCTGCTCGACGGCCCGCACGAGGTGCTCGACGCCGAGGCCGGCGCCCGCCGAGCCCGTGCGGCGGTGATGGTCACGTTGGCGCTGCCCGGCTCGGCCTACATCTACCAGGGCGACGAGCTGGGTCTGCCCGAGGTTTGGGATTTGCCCATCGAGGTTCTGGAGGACCCGACCTGGGAACGGTCGAACCACACCGTCAAGGGTCGTGACGGCTGCCGGGTACCGATTCCGTGGGCGAAGGACGGGCCGTCGTTCGGCTTCGGCCCGGGGCCGGCCTGGCTTGCGCAACCGCCGATCTTCGGTGATCTGTCGGTGGAGGCGCAGGACGGCGATCCCTCCTCGACCCTTAACCTCTATCGGACCGCCATCAGCCTCCGGCGTGACCTGTTCCGACGCGACGAGGAACTCGAGATCCTTGATCTCGGAACCGATGTGCTCGCTTTTCGCCGCGGTAGCGGAGCAACGGTCGTCGTCAACATGGGCTCTGCTCCCCTGCCGGCCGCGGACCTCCCGGCCGATGAGATCGTGTTGTCGTCCGAACCGCTGATCGACACCGACCTTCCACCCGACACCTCCATCTGGTTCGCACCCCCCGCCTGAAGCGGGCCTTCCGGGTCTGCGACCGGTTCATGGGACGGAAGTCCAGAAAGGGCAGGTCGACGTGAGCCGGCATCAGGCGAGCATGAACCGGTAGTCGTCGATCGAAGCGGGCACAAGCAACGGGGGGCCCTCGAAACCGAGCAGTGCCTCGATCAACCCGACGCGGTCCCGGCCCTGAAGGCCCCGGCCGAGGCTGATGGGCGGGGCCGGGCAGTCGACGGTTTGATCGACGACGACGAGGTCCTCCACGGCGCCGGGATCGCTGTTCACCAACCAGTTCCAGACCGAGTGATCGATCGCCGCTGCATCCGCCTTTCCATCGACAACGGCGAAGGCGGAGGCGACATGGGCACCGGTGACAACGATCTCGTCCATCTGATCCGGGTGCCAGCGATTGGTCCCTCGAATGGTGGCGTCGTGGAACAGCGCTCGGTAGCCCGACCACGAGCCGAACTCGTTCACGGCGAGACGGCGACCGGTGGTCTCCCCCCGCCGGGCCACGATCACCGATCGGTACACCGGCGCCGTCTCGGAGGCGAAGACGGGGGCGGCAACGACGTCGAGGGCGGCACCGTCCGCCACCAGCTCCGCGGTCAGCAAACCACAGGCCCACAGCAAATCGACACCGCTCGCAACGAGCGCACCGGCGACGCCGTCGCCGATGTCGGGTAGGTCGTGTGCGTCGACGATCGTTGTCTCAACACCCCGTCCGTCGAGGTGCGCAGCGATGTGCCTCAGGTCGTCGATCGTGTTGGGGCCGAGCAAGGTGGCGAGCCGGAGGGTTCGCCGGCTGCTCATCCGCCACCGGGGCCGGCCGCCGGCCGGCGCACCGTACCCGTGGCCCCGCCGGGCAGATTTCGGCGGGCCCGCCACACGGGCGTCACCTCGAAATCCCAGTACTTCGTGCACTCGAGAACCGCGGCGGCGGTGCCGATGACCCCGCCCGGAATATGGCCGTTGTGGATCCTCACCCCGGTGTAGGCCTTCGGCGACACCATTTCAACGGCGGTCTTGTGCACCGGGCACGTGCGCCACTGCTCCCGATCGTCGGGCGACTCGTGAATGACGAGGTTGGCCCACTGGTCGTCGACCAACTCGATCGAGCTGTAGGCCAGGATGCCCGGATAGTTGACGAACTGGCCGACCACATCGAGCTCGATGTCATCGATGCCCGAATCGGCGCTGTCAGCCCGACGATCCCCGAAGAACCCGACGAACTGCGCGTCACCGAACAGGAAGAGCGGCTCGGGCCTGCAGATCACGGTGCGACGCTGCAGACCGTGCACCCGCCACATCATCGACCGGTATGGCTCGAACGTCAGGTCGCCCCGAGATGCGAGCCGGACCGCCGCCCGCAGATCCTGCAGAAGGTAGGCGAGCAACGAGACATCCGATTCGTACAACCAGATTCCGGCGATCGGGTGATCGGGGGGATCGTCGGTCGGTCCCAGCTCGATTGGTGGTTCCTCGCGGCCGGGCTCGACGAGTTCGGTTTTCAGGGTCGTTCCTCCTAGCGGACGGCCTACAACAATTCTTCCAGGTAGACGGGCAGCATGGCGCGCCACGTCGGCCAATCATGATCCCACTCCGAGCCCCACTCGTCGACCCGATTCGGGATCCCCTTTCCACCGAGGACGCCGGCCACCCGCCACGACTGGTCGGGGGTCTCCCATCGACCCGTGCCGTGGGCCAGGATCACGAAGCTTGAACGCAGTCCGGCCAGCAGGGGATGATCCTCCGGCAGATTGGGGACGAAATGCAGCGGCGACGCATGGTACCAATCGGCGTCGACCTCGCCCTCGATGAAGGCCGACAGGTCGAAGCTACCCGACATGCAAACGGCTGCCGAGAACAGACCCGGGTGTCGACACAATGCGGCCAACGCGTTGTAGGCGCCGACGGAGGCCCCGGCCGTCACGATCGGCAGCGGCCCACCGCAGTCGAGATGGATTGCCGGGATCACCTCCCGCACCACGAATTGATCGAACGCCGACTGGATGCGAGTGGCGAACGGTGGGCGATTGTTCTCCGAGAGCCAGGCCTTGCCCGGCACGGAGTCGACCGAATACAGCTTGACCCGACCCGCATCGAGCAGATGGGCGACCGAGTCGACCAGGTGATTCCGCTCGATCTCCTCGGCGTCACCTCCGGCGGTCGGGAAACAGAGCACGGGCTCACCGAACTCCCCCCACCGGGTGAAGCGAACCTCCCGCTCGACCCGCTCCGAATACCAGGTGATCGACTCCTTACCCACGGATCGCCTCCGGCTTCCTATCCATGCCCGAGCGACTCCTCGTCGCGCCACACGCCGATGGCCGCCCAGAAACGCTCCGTGAACTCCTCGATCTCATGTTCGGGATACAACGCCGCCACTTTCTCTCTCACTGCGTCCTTGCATCTATCGGTGGCGAAGTACTCGTGCGCAACCTCTTCGAGATGGGCGAGCTGTTTGTCGCAGAACTCCTCGAACCGCTCGGTGTCGAAATGAGCCTCGGCCAATTCACCGTAGGCCTTGATCTTTTCGGGGTACGACGCCTCGGTTGCCGCGATCTCGAAGAAGGGTTCCCAGTCGAGATTGCGACGGAACGGTCGTTTGGTGGCGGCGCAGAAGAGCGACCAGCGGATCTTCGAGAGCACGAGCCAGGGGAAATGCCGGTGGAGCGACGTGACCTGGGAATCGGGACACGGATTGGCGAAGTCGATCGGATACCAGCGCCCGTTCTGGCCGAGCGACTCACAGGAGTTGAAGTCCCAGCCGAAGAACGTGTTGATCGTGAGCGTGATGGCCCTGACCTCTGCCATGTGGTCATCGGACAGGTGGTTGTAGGTGGTCGTGTAGCGTTCGTGGAGCGGCGCCCCGGGGTCGTATTCGATCACTCGTGTCTGTGGCCCGATGCCGACACACCGCACGAAGTTGTCATAGGGAATGACGCCCTTCTGGAGGTGCATCAGGAACTGTCCACTGGAGTCGTAGGCTTCTTTCAGGGCGTCGGCGTCGTCGATCTTCGAAACCCCCCGCCAGCCCCCGCCGTCGTAGGGTTTCATGAACATCGGGTAGCCGAGACTCGCCCCGACGGCTTCCAGGTCGAACAGGTCGGCGTAGCGCTCGAGCGTCGGTTCGAGGTCGGCGGTGTCCTCGTACTCCTTCTTGGGGATCATGATCGTGTCGGGGATGTTGAGCCCAAGGCGCATCATGGCGCAGTAGGTGGTCTGTTTCTCCATCGACTGGACCGACCACGGGTTGTTGAAAACGTAGACGTCGTCGAGGATCACCGCCTTCTTGATCCACTCCCGGGTGTTGGAGAACCAATGCGTCAGGCGATCGATGACCAGGTCATAGGGTGTCGGGTCGGCGAGCCCGAACGGCTCGATGCGGACCCGGTCGAGATCGAAGCCGATGCGTTCGCCGTCGACGACGACCGTCGGATCCAACGCGGCCATGATGTCCTCGTAACATCGGGGCCAACAGATGTCGGCCCCGAGGGACAGTCCGATGCGCCGAGTCGAGTCATTGGCCATTGGCCAACATTACTCGTAGATCAACCACTGAGGTCCAGGCAGAAGCCAGGTCAACCCCTCCCGCAGATGGTCACGCCAGTTCTCCCAGTTGTGACCGTCCGGAGCCTCGACCATCCGGACACTGGCCCCGGTTTCCTGGAGGACCGGGAGCAGTGACCGGTTGAAGTAGATCAGCGACTCGTAGATGCCGGCCGACACGAAGATCTTCTCGGCCGGACGGCCGGGTTCGGCCCGGAACTGATTCATGAACTCCACCACCGGATCGAAAACCGGCCCGAGATCGTGGGATCCGACGTCGGTGAAGGCGAACGAGCCCGACTGCAGCAGCAGTTTCTTGAACGCCCCCGGATGAGACCAGGCGGCGTGCAGGCTGGCCACGGCCCCGAAGCTGGCGCCGAGGAGCACCCGATCGTCGGCGTCGGCCAGGCGGTACCGGGACTCGAGGTCGGGCACCAGATCCTCCATGAGGAACCGCCCGTGATCCGGGTTCGCCCCGTACTCGTTCAGGCGATCGGGCGACTGGGTGAGCGCGGCGATCAGCGGAGGGATCTCGAGACGGTGAATGAGGTTGTCGAGCACGTTGACCAGCGACGCGTATCGGAGATAGTCGATGCCGTCATGGACGATCACCAGCGGGTAGCGGCGTTCCGGTCGGAAACGGGCGGGCAGACAGACCGAGTAGGCCCGGGGTCCACCGAACACCGAACTGTGCAGATGATGGTTGACGACCGTTCCTCGTCTGGTCGACGGCTGCCCGTGGGCCCAATCGGGACTCTCATAGTCGGGGCCTCGCACCACCGAGTTGGCGCCAAAGGGGTCCCGAGCCTCATGCGGGTTGAACGGGTCACGGATCAGCTCGTGGTGCCCGCCTCGCCTCACCTCGAATTTGTATTCGACGCGGGCGCGCCGCTGCAGCGGACCGACATAGGTCCACAAATCAGCATTCGGTACACGGGTGAACGGCTGCGACGACGGCAGCCCCGACACCCAATGGTGCAGCCGTACGTCGTCGGCCTGCCCGCGATACACGTACAAGGCCCACCCGTCGCCGACCACGGGGAAGCTCCTCTGCTCCAGGGCACGGGTCAAGGCGTCGGATCCGGAACGGGCGGCACCGGCCAGCGACGCCACGAGCGCCGTCGAATCGGTGGGCACCACGGCCGCAGGCGCAGGCGGTGGGGTGGATGGCGGAGTCGGTTCGAAGGCGCCGGTGGTCATGACGCCACCTCCCGGCTGCAGGACCGTGACCTCGCCGGTGGCCTGCCAACCGCGGCCCAGTACATTTCCGGTTTCCGAGCCCGGCTCCGCGTCGACGCTCACGCCCCCGGCGGCCGTGCTGTCGATGCGGGCCGTGTAGTCGAGTCCAACGCAGATCGACGGCGCGAACCGTCGAGCCATCAACGCCACCCGGCGTCGGTTATCGAGGGCGATCCGATGGCGGGCGTGAGGGAGCGGGATGATGCCGCGAACCAAACCGAAGCCGGGGCCGAACACCTCGGCGTCGCCCGCCCCTCTGGCCGGCGAATCGTGGAAGAGCACGACCCGCTCCCCGATCGCCATCGCTCCGGCCGACCAGGCCACCACCGGCTTGTCGGCCGCCAGGTTCATGACGTCGAACAGCCGCAACACGGAGATCAGCGTGCCCACATGGCCACCGGCGATGAGCAACGCGCCACTTGCGGCCACCAGCTCTGCGACCTGGTGGCGATGGTGGAGCAGCACCGGATGGTCGACGTGATCGCCGGTGAATCGTTCCGCCATCTCCGCTTCGAGTGCCGAGACCCGGGTCAGATGGTGATCGTCGAGACGACGAACAGCGTCGATGGCATCATCGATCTCCGGATCGAACAGGGCGTCATCGGTGCGATCGTGCCCGTCGAGATCGATCCGGTTGAGCAACTCCCGGCAGGCCGCAAGTTGAGGAGCCAACCGCAGGTTGTAGAGATCCCGCAGCATCTTGCGACGGAGCTCACGTTCCGCCATCAGCTCCCGCAGGGCCGGGTGGTGGGTGAAAACCTCGTCGGCCCTCGGAAACAGCGACAGGTTGATGGTCTGATGCGACCCGCCGTGGTTCTGAGGCCGCTCGAGTTCGCGGATCAGCTCCTCGTCCTCCAGCTCTCGCTCCTCCCAGCCGGCGGTGACGACGGCCAGCGGACCGAGAATGCCGAGGTCGGCAACCGCTTTGCCGACGCCGGGTTGCTGGCGTTGGGGGCCGAGCAGGATGATCGGACGTTCGGTCGGCTCGCCCATGGTGTGGTCGGACATCAGTCGGCCACAACTCTCACCTCGGACGCCAAGCGATCGGCGAGGTGTAACGCCGTGTCGAGGTCGGGGTGGCGAACAACCATCCAGCCGTCGCCGGTCACGACCTGCCGCCAGTCCCGTCGGGGCTGGCCCGGCGGGACCAGATCGACGACCGGCATGTAGGGCCCGTATTCGGCCAGGATCGGGTCGAGGCCCTCGATTCGGGTGATATGGGACCCGTCGCCGACGGCCCGCTTGAAGACGAGGCAGGCGTTGTAGGTCTTCGTGGTGTCCTGGCTGAACGAGCCGTAGCAGACGGCTTCGGCCCAGCCCCGGAAGACGTCGACGTCGGCCGAGAAGTTCATGCCGTGCGGTAGCCGGCCGCCGGGCGACCGAGCGCCGATCTCACCGAACACCGCCTCGCCCGACGAGGTGAGGAACCACTCCATGTGGGTGAACCCGGTGCCGAAACCGAGCGCCTTCAGGACCCGGTGGCCGAGGTCGACACCGGCCGCCACCGGTTCGAGGTCACGCAGGCAGATGGCGGTCTGGCTGATCCACGGATTGAGACGGGTCACGAGGGGTTTGGGCCGGTACCAGGTGACGCTCTCCCACAGCACCTGCCCGTCGGCGCAGACCGTGTCGTAGGTGAATTCCTCGCCGTCGATGAACTCCTCGACCGCCACCTCAGGCACGTGTTCGACGAGCGACAGCACCGTCTCGAGTTCGGTCTGATCAGTGGCGGTGTAGGTATCGGCCGAGCCCGCGCCGTCGATCGGCTTGATCACGACGGGAAAGCCGATGGTGGCCGCCGCTTCCCGGACCTGGTCCTTCGTGGTGGCGTTGTAGTGGTGCGGCGTGCGGATTCCGGCCGCGTCGAGCACCTGCTTCATCGATTCCTTGTTGCGAAAGGTGTAGGCCTGATCGACCGAGATGCCCGGCACACCGAGGCGGGCCCGTAGCTTGGCGGCCAGCACCACCCCGGGTTCCCACAGGCATTCGACGCGATCGACCCGGTGGCCGCCGAGCCACTCGGCCACACGATTGACGGTGTTGTCCTCGTCCCACAGGTTCGGGATGTGCAGGTAGCCCGACAGCAACCGGCCGATGTCCGGCGGTAGATCGTGCTGATCGCCGACGCCGAGAATGACCGCATCGACCTCAGCAAGGGCCCTGGTGAAGTAGGCCACGTCGGCCGGAAACGCCGGCGAGATCATCAACACCTGGGGGCGATGAAGGTTGGAACTCATGACGGCACGCTCACTCCCACGATTGATCGGCGAGATGGACCCGGATACCCGACACGATCTTCTTCAGCCCATCGGCAACGACGTCGGTTTCGGGGTGGCGGAGGATGACGTAGCCCTCTCCCTCGTAGCTCGACGACTTGGCCTGACCCTGGGCCGGCAGCCGGGCCTCGACCACAAGATCGCCCAGCTGTCGGTGGACCGCCTCGATGCCCTCGACGTGGCTGACCTGGCCCGAACCCATGCCCCGCAGGTAGGCGGCCCCGGCGGCGTAGGACCGGGGAGGCGGGTCGAAGGTGCCGAAGGCGTTGAGTTCGGCCCACGCCCGGTAGAAGTCGTGCCCGTGGGCATACGACAGCAGGCTGGTCATCTGCGCACCCGGCGGCCGGGCCCCGACCTCGGAGATGGCGATCGTCCCGTCGGACCGCCGAAACCACTCCAGGTGACTCATGCCCGTCACCATGCCAAGAGCGGCCAGCGCCTTCGGACCGGCCTCGGTGATCGGGGCGAACTCAGGACCGTCGATGTGGCGGGGGAACAGCACCGTCCATTGAATCCACGGTGTGCTCATCACCTCGAGAGGGGTCGGCGAGTACGACGAAATCGAGTGGAACACGTGTTGGCCGTCGACGGTCACCGAGTCGAAGGAGAACTCCTCGCCCCGGATGAACTCCTCCAGGAGCAGCGGCCGCTCCGAGGTCGGGGTGGTGTGACCGACCCAGCTCTCGAGCTGAGATCGGTCGTCGACCCGGAAGGTGTCGATGGCTCCGGCACCGGCCGGGGGTTTGGCGACGAGGGGCATCACCTCCTCCGCGAAGGCGAGGGCCTCGTCGGCCGAAGTGGCCAGACGGTGGCGGGCGCAAGGCAGACCGGCGGCCCGCAGGGTGTCCTTCATCCGGCTCTTGTTGCGGAAGCGGTCGGCTTCGGCAACGTCCATACCCCGGATCCCGAGTCGTTCGCGTACCACCGCCAGAGGCACCTGCAATGGTTCGAGGATGGCGGCCAGGGCGTCGACCCGCCCGGTCCCGAGTTCCGCCGCCATTCGCCGCACCCCCGCTTCGAGGTGATCAGGGTTGAAGGCGTCGTCGATCTGGACGAAACCTCGGATGTGGCCTCGCGTATCGGACGACATCTTCGCCGCCAGCCCGGAGGCGGATTCGTGCGAGATGAGCCCGAGGCTGACCCCGTCGAGCGTGGCTGCAGCGTCGACGAAGCGCATCGTGCCGGCAAGTCCGTAGGGAACAACGAGGACCAGGGCGGTCATGGGTCCACCGTCCAATCCCATCCGAACGACTCGAGCGGACGATGTTTCGCCGCCAGGTGAAACTCGGTAGGTAACGGCTCCGCCGTTGCGACGGTCATGGGTCTGATCCTATGTCGGTTCGACTCGATCGGGCGACCGGGGATAGGTTTGGCGTCGAACCAGTTGGTATGTCATCGGTCACCGGTTTCGGACCGACGGGCCGTGAGGAGGTTTCACCGTGGAGGATTCACCATGCACGTGATCTTCGTCGAACCGGCCTTTCCTTCGAATCAGCGGGAGTTCGTGCGGGCCCTCATCCAGGTCGGCGCAACGGTGACCGGCATCGGCGAACGCGATTTCGGTGATCTCGACGACGACCTTCGCAGCTGGCTCCACTACTACCAGCGGATCGGCTCGGTCACCGATGAGGGTGCGCTGGAGTGGGCGGTTCGGGAGGCGCAGGGCCGGGGTTGGGTCGATCGACTGGAAGCCACCGTCGAGGCCCATATTCTGCCGACGGCCCATGTGCGGGAGCGGTGCACCATCCCCGGCACCACGGGCCGAACGGCCTGGTTGTGTCGCGACAAGCCGTCGATGAAACAGGTGCTGGCCGACGCCGGGATACCGACGGCGCATTCGCTGGGATCGGCGAACGTCGAGGAGATCCGGGAGTTCGCAGCTCGGGTCGGCTACCCGCTCATCGTCAAGCCCCGGGACGGGGCGGGGGCGTCGGGTACGAGCCGGGTCGACGACGAGCCGTCGCTGCTGGCGGCGCTTGCGGCTTCTGGAGTCGGGGCCGGCGCCTCGGTGGCGATCGAGGAGTTCGTGGAGGGTCACGAGGGTTTCTGGGACACGTTGACGGTCAACGGCGAGGTGGCGCACGAGTTCATCTCCCACTACTACCCGGGCGTGCTGGAGGCGATGCGGACCCGCTGGATCTCGCCGCAGATCGTGGCCACCAACGAGGTGGAGGACTCCCGCTACGCCGAGGTGAGGGAGATGGGGCGGCGGGTCCTGGAGGTCCTCGACATCGAAACCTCGGCCACCCACATGGAGTGGTTCTTCGGGCCGAAGGGCTTGAAATTCTCCGAGATCGGCTGCCGACCGCCGGGGGTGTCGATGTGGGACCTGTACTCCGCCGGCAACGACCTCGACCTGTACCGGGAGTGGGCGCAGCTGATCGTGCACGGCCACACCCACGCCCGTGCCTCCCGCCGGTATGCCGCCGGGATGATCGCTCTTCGCCCAAGCCAGGACGGCCATATCACCGGGTATGAGGGTCTTGACGCCCTGCAGGCCGAATTCGGGCCACACATCATCGACGCCCACTTCCCCGATCCGGGCACACCGACCCAGGGCGTCGAGGCGGGCTACAAGGCCAACGCGTGGGTGAGGGTGCGGCACGAGAACTACGACACGCTCCGCCACATCCTCGACGAGATCGGCCGCCGGGCGAAGGTGTGGGCGGCCTGAATCTCGGCGAGGCCGCCAACCCGGTCACTATCGTGAGGACCCTATGACATCGGCTGAATCGGCAGGTCCTGCGTCGGAACGCACCACGATGAAACGCGGCGCCGATCGTGCCGTGTATGACCGGGAGGCGATCCGTTCGATCCTCGACGCCGGGATCATCGCCCACGTCGGCGCGGCCACGGAGGACGGACCGATCGTGTTACCCATGGTCTACGGTGTCCGGCATGACGAGCTGCTGCTGCACGGGTCGGTGGCCAACGCCATGATGCGAGCCGGCCGAGGCTTTGATGTCTGTGTCACGGTCACCATCGTCGACGGGCTCGTCGTGGCCCGGACACCGCTGCACAACTCCATGAATTACCGCTCGGTCGTGGTGCGGGGCACGGCAACCGTCATCGCCGGCACCGACGAGAAGGCCGCAGCGCTGCAGGTCATCAACGACCATATCGCTCCCATCTGGGACACGGCCCGACCTCCGTCCGATATCGATCTCAAACAGACGATGGTTCTCACGATGCCGCTCACCGAGTCGTCGGCCAAAGTGCGTGACGGCGATCCGATCGACGAACCCGAGGACCTGGAACTCGATCACTGGGCCGGCGTCGTGCCGTTGGTGACGGCCTGGGGCGCACCGTACCCGGCCGCCGATCTGCGCGACGGTGTCGCCATGCCCGCCGCCGTCGAGGCCCTTGGCGGCACCAACGCCCACCCACTCGACGATTCGGTGTAGGGGGCGGCACGAATCGGCGTCGGGTCGGGCCCTCAGCGGCGCTCCGCTGCCGGTCCGCCGACGCCCTTCCACAGCAGGTAGCCGATCATCCAGAACTCGCCGACGGTGGCCGGGAAGGTGAGGACATCGGCCAGGGTGGTGGCGTCCGGAAGCAGGAAGGCGATATGAGCGCTGAGGATGTAGCCGACACCGCTGACGAGCAGGAGCCATCCCAGCATTGCGGGCATGTAGTTCGAACGCCGAACCAGCCAGCCCATCGGCAGCAGCCACAGCCCGAAGAAGATGGCACCGACACCCCAGGCGGACTCGCTCAGATCATAAAGCAGCTGCGCCGTTTCGGCTCCGCCATCGAGGGCGGCGTCGAGGGCGGTGGCGGTGAACGCCACCGAGGTGAGCAGAACAGCCGAGTTCATGAGGCCGAAGGCGGCGAGCGAGCCGGCGGCGAACGAGTCGACGCCGCGGAACAGCTTGTAGAAGTACAGGGCGGCCAGCGCCTGCGTCCAGACAATGGCCAGCTCGAGAACGATTCCCAGCCGGGCCAGGCCCTCCTTGTCGACGAGGTTTGCCGCGGTCTCCGCGGCGTCATCGGCCACGTAGAGCTGCGAACGAACGACGAGAAATCCGAGTACACCGGAGATGGCCAAACCAAGGTACGAAAGGCCGGCCAGGCGGGCCGTCTTCTTGAGCGTCGCAACATCGCTGGTGGTTTCCACGAGAGCCGTCATGATCTTCTCCGCAAGACTGCAAGCCGCCGGCCGATTTGAACGCTACTTCGCCGACCGGTGCCGGACCAGGGCACAACGTCCTTCGATCTCATCGCAGGTCATGACCTTTGTCCCTTGGTCGGTAGTCCGGTTGCGCTCAACGTGGTATGCGAGGCTCGCCCGGCGGCGAGACATCGTCCGCTGGGACATTCGTATGGGATCGGAAAGGTAGGCCAGTGACCTCAACGAAATCGGCAGTCGACCTCTACTGGATTCCGCTGGGTGCCGGTTCACCGGTCGTGCAACTCAGCGGCCGTCTGTTCGAGACCTTTTCGGCCCGCCGCCATCGACGACCACCCTGTGATCTCTACCACGCGGCGCTGCAGGTGTCGGTGCCGCTCGGCCTCTACACCATCGAGCAGGCTCCGGTTCCCGACGACGACGGCGATGCCCGCGGCGTCGTCGCCGTCGGCCCGGTCGGACTACGGGCCGCAGGACGTTTCCGCATCTTCCGCTACGAAGTCCGCTGCTGGCGCGACGGCACCATCCCCGATGTCGCCGCCGCGGTCGACAGCCCCGTCCGCCTGACCGGCGACCCCGAGATCGGACAGCGGGTTCTCGAGCTCTTGCCCGGTGTGCCGACGCCGGTCTGGGGTCGCGACGAAGCGGCCACCGGCGAGATGTGGAACTCGAACTCCGTCGTCGCCTGGGTGCTCACCCGCAGTGGCGTCGCCCTGGAAGGGCTCCACCCACCGCCGGGCGGTCGTGCACCGGGATGGGATGCCGGTCGGATCGTTGCCACGGGTTGAGCCTGGTCGGCTTCGCTGTCAGTCGCACGGTGGCGGGCCGGTGAGTTCCGGCCGGCCCGACGTGGCGATGAAGGCCGGGATAAGGCAGGCCTCCATCGTGCCGTCGGGGTGGATGACGACCCGCGCCACAGCGGTGGTGGCACCGGCGTCGGAGAGTCGAGGCCACACGAAATTGCCGAGTGTCCAGAAGACCGGCCGGCCGTCGATGAGCTCGACGTCGCCCAACCGGTGGGGATGGTGCCCGAACACGATGTCGGCACCGGCGGCCACCATCGCTTCCGCCCGCTCCCTGTCGTCCGGCCGGGGCTCGGTCTCCAGCTCCCACAACCAGTGGATGCTGACGATGACGATGTCGGCCACCTCGCCGGCCGCCTCCACCGCGGCCACCATCTGCTCGACGTCGTCCCCACTGGCCATGCCGGGCTGGTCCGTGTCGGCGATCCACCATTCGGCCGAAACAACGCCGTTCATCCCCAGGACGGCAATGGTCCATCCGTTGATGTCGAACACCGCCGGTGCGACGGCCTGTTGCCGGTTGTGACCGACCCCGACGGGCGCAATGCCGGCAGCTTCGATGTTGGCCCGCCCGTCGAGCATGGCCTCGACGCCGAAGTCGAGACCGTGATTGTTGGCGAGATTGGCGACGTCGACGCCGTTGGCTCGGGCCACGGTGAGGGCGTCGGGATCGCAGCGGAAGTTGAAGGCCTTCTCGAGCGGTTGACCGATGTTCGACGGTGCACACTCCAGGTTCATCACAGTCAGATCGTCGTTCAGGAACAAACCGTCGAGGCCCTCGAAGGCGAACCCGTATCCGTGCCGGGCCAGGTTGGGGATGTAGGAGGGGTCGAGGGCGACGTCGCCGACTCCCTGAATGACGAGATTCCCACGGGGCGGTTCGGTGGTCGTCGGCTCCGTCGTCGACGTTGGCTGTTGCGCCTGAACAGTCGTCGGCGTCGACGTGGCGGCACGTCGGGTGGTCGCATCCGGACGCGGCGCGGATCCCACCGCCGATTCGGACGTGCACGCCGACATCGACGCAACGAGCAACGCCACCGCCAGGAGCCGACCGCTCACCACCTAGGTTGCCGGAGTGATGACGATCGGTACGACCAGCTCACTCAGCCGATCGATGTCGGCCGGGTCAATCGCCGCCCTGTCATCGGTCTTGATGCCGTAGTACTTGGCCACTCTCGGGTTGGCGGTGAGACACACCGTCAGTACCTGATGAGCCTCATCGCCCTCGGCAATACGGGCCCGGCCGGTTATCGTCCGGGCCCCAGTGGTCAGCGTCACCTCGGGCCGGGTGCGGAAATTGCGCCACCAGACCCGGTGTCGTTCCGAGAGAACCACGTAGTCGCCGTCGAACCGCAGATACTGAATCGGGGTCGAGTACTTCCTGCCGGATTTGGCGCCGGTGACCGTGATAACGGCGAACATCCTGCCCAGCAGCCGGCGCAGCCCGGGCAGACCGAGCATCGTACGCATCGCGGCATTCATCCAGGGCTTTGGCGTCCCGGGCATCTTCAGGGTGGTCGAGGTGGTCATGCGAGGTCCTCCTTCGTTGGCCCTGCCTGTTGTGTCACCTCCAGCATCCGGCTGTCGTCGGCGTGGAGGTAGGGCCGATGGTCCACTGATCAAGCGATCCCGATCAGTTTCTCGCCACTGTCGGATCCTCGGCCGCGGATGCCATCGCGTTGTCGACGGCCCGGAACATCGGCCGGGCGAACACCAGCAGCGACGCCACGACCGATCCCGACATCACGAACACCCACTGCGCACCCCACGCCTCGGCGATGACGCCGCCGACCAGGGCACCGAGCGGCTGCACGCTCCAGGCGATGAACAGGTAGGCGGTCATCATTCGGCCGAACACCTCGTCGGGAACCAGGCGCTGCCGGAGGGTGCCCGAGACCACGTTCCAGCTCGGGTCCGACAGACCGCCCATCACGGCAGCAAGAACCAGGACGGCCACCACCGTGGTGAACCCCATGAGCCAGGCCGAGATGGCGAACGTGACCACGGCGAAACGCATCGAGAACGAGTGGCTCTTCCATCTGACGAGTCCGGCGACGAAGAACGACATGCTGACCGAGGACACACCGTCGACCGCCACGATCAGTCCGTAGCCGAACTCACTCAGACCGAACCGCTCGGTGACCAGGATGACGTGCACGGCGTTGCCGGCCTCCGCGACGAAGGCGAAGGCCGCCACGGTCAACGCCAGCGGACGGAGCACGGGATGGCCCCACACGTACGTCAGGCCGACCGTCATCTGCTTCCTCAGCGAGCTCTCGACCGCCGTATCCTCGTCCTCGGCGGCAGCCCGGAACGAGCCGGGCACACGGGTCAACACGACCATCGCGGTCACATACGCCGCAGCGGTCGTGGCGAACACCAGCGCTGCGTCGATGCCGAACAGCAGGGCTCCGAGGGGAGGCCCGACGAACATGTTGCTGACGGTCTGGGTTGCCGAGAATCGGGAATTCGCCACCTCCAGTTGGTCGCTCCGCACGACCTCCCGGACCAGTGCCGGCAGGCCGCCGTCGACCATGACCTCCCCGACGCCGACGGCGAACGCTGCGGCGGCGGTGAGACCGATCGTGGCCCACCCGTTGGCGATGGCCAGCGCCATCAGCCCCATGGCAACGGCACGGCCGACTTGAGCGAACAAGGCCAGAACACGCCGGTCCGAGCGGTCGAGGATCACGCCGGCCGGGAGCCCGACCACGAGGAAGGGGAGAAATCGGGCCATCGACACCGTGGCGATGAGGCGGGCGTCGTCAGTCAGGTTGATGGCCAGCAGCGGAAAGGCCACCAGCGACAGGCCGTCGCCCAGATTGCTGGTGGTGAACGCCGCCCACAGCGACCAAAACCGCCTCCCCAGTTGTGAATCCGAAGAGGTCACCAAAGCAGCCTAGACATCCGGCAGTCGACGTGCTTCCCGATTCCGGTGCCGACAGCCGGGTACCCGCCACGGCCCTTAGGCTTGGCCGTGATGCGAACCGCGATGCTCGTCCTTTGCGCTCTCATCGGCGTGGCGACAGGCTGCGGCTCGTCGACGCCCGACGACAGAAATGGGGACGCCGTGAATGCCACCGACTTGAACGCCCGGCTGATCGAGGCGGCCTGGGCCGACGACGTCGAAGCGGCCCGGACGCTGATCGAGCAGGGCGCCGATGTGAACGCTCAGGACGGCACCCGTCAGAGCGCCTACCTGATCGCCACCAGTGAGGGCCATCTCGAGCTGCTCGACCTCACGCTCGACAACGGCGCCGACGTCACCTCCCTCGACGGCTTCAACGGCACCGGCCTGATCCGGGCCGCCGAGCGAGGTCACCACGACGTGGTCGAGCGCCTGCTGCGCACCGACATCGACGTGAACCACGTCAACAACCTCGGGTGGACGGCTCTGCACGAGGCGATCCTGCTCGGCGACGGGTCGGAACGCTATGTGAAGACCGTGCGGCTGCTCCTCGACCACGGGGCGGATCCGACGCTGGCGACGGGCGACGGTCAGGATCCGCTGGTGCTGGCCGAGAACCGCAACCAGGATGACATCGTCGATCTCCTGCGGGCGGCTCGGTGACGACGACGTCGAGCGACGCGCCAAACCCTGTCGAACCAAGATTGCCGATGGTGAACGCCGCCAATGACAACCAGAACCGACACGTAGACTCTTCGCTGTGGCTGAGATCTTCGAACCCGTCAACGAGTTGACCGAGGCGCTCGCCGCACGCGATGTCGAGCGCGCAATAAGGCTGTACGCCGCCGATGCCGAGGTCGTTCGATACGAAGGAGTGGCCAAAGGCACCGACGAAATCCGGGCCTTCCTCATCGGGTTTCTTTCGGGATACGAACGCTTCGAACTGATCTCCATTGATCAGGTCCAACGCTCCGACGACATGGTGGTCTACGACTCGTCAAACGAAACGGGAGCAGGCGTACTGCAGACGATCAACGTCCTCCAACTCGACAACGACGGCCTTATCACCAGGCACGTCCCGCTCATTCGTGGCTATTGGGGCAAGACCTGACTCACGATACGGGCCCGGCGGCCCGCCAGACGGCCGGCCGCCGGGAAGGAGCCAAGGCCCGCGAGCGGGATTCCGGGCCCCTTCGACTCGTCAGCCCTCGAGCGTGGAGGGGTCGCAGCCAGGTGGCGAAAGGACCGGGTTGCAGCGAGCGACGTCGCCACCGGGGAGGTCGACGAGGTAGCCGGTGCCGAAGGCCGGGTCGGCTTCCGGGTAGTCGGTGCTGACGAACTGGGCGCCGCTGGCCAGCGCCGCGTCACGCCGCACCGTCAACCCGAACCGGGCCTCGACGGTATCGGCGTCGGCTCGGGTACGGACGATGTAGCCGGCCGCAACGAGCGACTTGATGAGTTCCCCGTCGGCAACCGGGTCGTTGAGCTTGACGAACGCCGCCTCCGGTGTACCCGGCGGTGAGCTGGTGAACATGACCCTGCCCTCCAACGACGGGTGTCCGGCGATGTACAGGTCGCGTTCGGTGCCCTCATTGTCCAGCGTGAACAGGAACCGCCCACGGGTCTCGTTCAGGGTCGGCCAACCATCGATGAGGACCGCCTCCTCGAGGGTGGCCCGATCACCACGGACAAGGTCGGGGGTGATCAGCTGATGCTCGCCGAACACCGAGCGGATCTCGGCATCGAGACCGTCGAGCTCGGAGGGACCGAACGGCACCGGCGTGACAGGATCGGGCAGACCCGGCGGAAGGACACCGGGCGGGATGATCGCCGCGTCATCCTTGGCCTCGACCTGCACCATCACCGGGAGGTGACCCGGATTGGCGTCGGACCAGTCCTCGAGCTGTTGCAGGCAGGCCACGAAGGTCAAACAGCGGGTCTCGAAATCGACATCGGGCACATGCAGGACCTTCAGCCCTGGGCCGAGGAGCGGGAGTTTGACCGGGTCCGGTTGCGGCGGGTTGGCCGGGAACACGAGCTGGCCCAAGGGGAGGGCGAACCGGCCCGGATCGGGATCAACGTAGACGTCGAGCTCGAGCTGTCGAATCCCCAGGATTTCGAGTTGCTCACCCAGAGGCCGGTGGGTGTACTCGATGGAGGCTGCGGCCTCCGGGTTCAGCGTCGCGATGAACTGGAGCAGCAGCAGACGCGGCTCGATGTGATAGCTGTTGTGGGTGCCGAGCACCTGCACATAGTTCACCCGCAGACAGTCGTCGGCCACCCAGTCTCGGAGAACCTGACCGAACGGCCGGTCGCCGTCGAGACGGTCGATCGTTGGCCGGCCGAGATCGTCGAACCCGGCCGCGGAGCGGAGCTCTCGTTCCCAGCCCAAACAGTTCTGGTCGGCCCCGGCCGGAGACGCGGCCTGGTCCACCGACACCAAGGCGGTGGACAGCATCAAACCGACCGTAACCGCTACAACAACTAGCCTTCGCGTCATGATCTCCGTCGCTCCCCACTCGCTCACACAGCCACGGTCACCCCGTGCCGCTCACAGTACGTTGCAGGCATCCTGCTCGTCAAAGGCCGGGTAGGACCAGGGTCAAAGGTCACAGGTGCCATTGCCGGTGAACACGCGCTGATGAAGTCCGAGCCTGCGCCGGCGACCGACGGCTAGGCCTTGAAGGAGAACTCGGTGGCCCACCCAGCGACGAGTTGAGCTTGGTGGCCGGCCTCGAAATCAGGCTGCAGCAGCCCGGCGGGCCCGCTCGCCTCGACCCGACCGGCGGGCCTTGGCCGCGGCCAGCGTGCCGTGCTGCTCCTCCTCGTCCGTGACCTTGACCCGAAGGGTGCCGAACAGCAGATCAGCCAACGGGAGCAGGAAGTTCAGGTTGGCGCCGAGGTCGATGTGGTGGATCCAATGGTGGCGGTCGAGGAACGGGAACCACGGCTGCGCCTCCACGAACCGATGACTCCCAGGTCGATGGATGGTGTCGTGCACCACGATGAACAGGTTGGACACCACTGCCGATGCGAGCACGAGACCGACCAGGAACGCCGTCGACCGGGTCACCACCCAGGCCGGTAGCCAGACCACGACCGCGCCGATCGCCATGTACCAGCCGAAGTGGGCGAGCCGGACCGTTGCGTTGCCGGCCCAGCGCGTCTGGACCTCGGGCGCCCGCCCGGGTACCACCCGCAGGCGTCGCGGAGGTCCGTTGGTCGTGTACCGCCAGGTCGGAAAGTAGGCGAAGTGGTGGGCGGTGTGCACCCGGAAGATAACCTCCAGGCCCGGAATGGCGGGGGCATGGTAAACGAAACGATGGACAAACCATTCGATCGGCGAGGCGATCAACGGGATCACCGCCAGCCCGAGCACGAAGGCCACGATCGACCGGAACCCCCCGTCTCCCAGCAGCCGGACCGCCAATCCGGCGCCCGTGACCACAACCACCACTCCGGCTGAGCCCGCCGACACCCGACGCCAGTTCACAGGGCCCGCCGGACGTACCGTCGGCAGCTGCACCGTCACCCCGCTCTCATCCATACGTGCCTCCGTTGCAATCAGAGTTGCCGGACCATTTCGACTCAATCCGAGAGCGAGCGGCCTGACCAGGGCAGGAAGTCCCATCACGCTCTCGTCGACAGCCTCGCCGGGATCCCGAAACCACCTCGAGTAACAACAAGAACTCCAGAGAAGCCGACCAAAATCCCCTGGGTCGGACGTCGTCGGTGGCGGATCCCTGAGCCATGAACACCAATCTCGACGGACGGCGCGGCGCATTCTGGGTTCTCCACGGCCACACCGACAGCGGCGACTCGCTCGGAGCAGCTCGTGCTCAGGCCGGACGGTCTCGGCGATCTCGACTTCGGCGAACCGACCGCCTCGGCCATGGAGGTGCTGATCGGTCTCCTGGAGTTATGACTAGAAGCATCGAGGCCTCAGTCCACCGGCACGTCCAGATCAACCCATTTCTGCATTTGCCTGCGGGGGAGTAGGGCGAGCATCTCCTTGCGCTTCGCTTCGCGGTATGGATTCGTCTGATCGGGGTGAGCCCGATTCCATTGTTCCTCCGGGTCCCAGTACAGATTGTACAATTCCTGTCCACCGAACCTGTACAAGATGTACCGCCAATCGCCCTGTCGGACAGCCATATTGCCTGGTTCCCAGTACATCAGGGGAGGGTTATCCCGGGTGGGCTTCAGGTTGCCGTTTCTCGCCGCAGCCAACTGATCTTGCAACGGGCGACCGCTCAAATGGGTCATGATGGGCAGATCGAGCATGGCCATGATCGTCGGGAACAGATCGAGCAGCGATACCGGATGGCGAAACCGTTCTCCATTGAGGAGGGATGGGTTACCAGGGTCTTTGATCAGAAAGGGTACCCGGGTACCTTGTTCCCACAGCGTCATTTTGTGCCACGCCAGCTTGTCGCCGAGGTGCCAGCCGTGATCGGACCATACCACGATCTTGGTGTTATTCCGGAAACGTGTGTTCTCCAACGCCGCGATAATACGGCCGAATTGTGCATCGGCATAACTGATAGCCGCAAGGTAGGCGTGAATGGCCTCGGCCGTTTTCTCGGCACCCCAGAGGTTGTAGGCGGTATGGGTTCGGATCGACGCACCGCTGTTCATGTACTCGTGGTTGGCGTTTATCAGTCTGCGCTTCGGGAACATCGGCACGTCAAGCAAATCCCAATTCGCCGAAACAGGCGACGTGACGAGGGACTTGACTTCGTCCCGATCGTACCTGTCCCAAAACTGCCTGGGAATACGCCACACAGTATGGGGCTGCGTTATACCACAGGCCATTGCCCAAGGCCGTTGATTCGCAGGGTTGGTCAATTCGCCAAGCTTAGCCACACACCAATCTACTGTTTGATGGTCTGGCAACGTGGTGATGTTTGGATCATCGACAATGCTCCATTCCAACTCACCTACTTTGACGTAGCCGGGATCAGAGCTAGCAAGATCGTTATGTTCCTGGTACGGGGGCTGGCCGTTCTCATCGACGAACGGGCGAGAAAAGTGGTCGTGGTAGACCTTTCCTGCCTGGAATGTGTCGTATCCCTGCAGATACAGGAAGTCGAACAACGTCATATTCGCGCTGACAACGTCGTAGATGCAGATGTTGTTTTCCGCGCACTCGCTCCTGCCCGGGTAGTACGCGTCATGCCAGCCAAGCAATCCAGTGATCAAGGGGCTGATGCCGGTGAGCACACTCGTGCGGGATGGACCACACATGGCGACGGAGCAATATGCCCGTTCAAAGACGCCTGCCGTCGCAGCAAACGCATCCAACTTGGGGGTCTTGGCGACGGGGTGACCGAGGTAGCCAACCCAGTCGTTCAAATCGTCAATAGAAATGAACAACAGGTTCGGGGCACCCTTCCGATACGGGTTCCGGTCAAAGGTCTTGTCCGCGATCCGTAGCGAGCCACCGGCTCCGGCTCCGATCGTGGCAGCGCTCGCATCCAGTGGCAGCATCAACGCTCCGGCAGCTCCAGCCCCGATTTGCAGGAATCTCCTTCGATCCATTGACCCGCCTTGTTCGTTACGCGCCTCAACCCGCCCTGGGTGTCAGCCGATCCATGACTTCGGAGGCCGATTAGGCTCATCACCGGTCAATCTTCGTGGCGCACACAATCGCCTTCAGTCGGAAGATACACGTCTTCGATGGGGTGAAAAAGACGGTCGATCAGCCTGCCGGAGATAGTTCGTACGATCCACCGGACGCCCGTCAGGGCAGGGTTTAGGGCACTAGTGCCCTCATCAGGAAACCTTTGCGACGTTTGGCCGGCCCCTGACGTACCCATATGGTGGTCACCCTCTGCGGCACGTCTACTGGGAGAACGTTGGTTTGGCTGTGGTGTTCAGCGGCTACGAGTTCTTTTCGGGACGATGGTGAGGAGCACTTCGCCGGGTGGGGACCGGGCGGCCCTCCTACGGCTGCCTACGTGAGCGGTCGGGTCTCGTCCGTTCGCTTCAGTTTCCGGGAGCTGCCGCTCGAGCCCACGTCGCGCATTGGAGGCATCGAGGCTGGGGCGGGTCCTGGTTGTTAGCGCCCAGCAGACCGCTCATGTCGGCTGGTCGTGTGACCTCCGCCCCTAGGTGGCTCGATCGACCAGCAGGAGACTGAGGAGGTGCGAGAGTTCCGGCGCCCGCGCGCGATACACCGATCGACTTCGAGGACGAGGCCTCGGCGACAGTAGGACACCGATGACCACACACACCGACACCGACGACAACGCGGCCGCTGCAGCTGCGACCAGCACGGCCATCGGGCCCACGGTCAAGCCGGTCGACCTCGACCCGCCGCAGGCCTCGACGGCCGACCGCCCGAGCCGGCATCGGTGACCACGCCTGAACCGTCCGAAATGCGGAACCAGCAAGGAGACCGCAGCGATCTCGAAGGGAGCACGCCATGAACTTCATGAACCACGACACCACGACCGTCACCAATACCAGCAACAACGGCTCGACGCCACCGACAACACGTCGACTCGGGCCGGAGACTCGTTCTGCTCCGCGCCGCATCCTGGCCGGACTCCTCGCCATCCACGGCATCGCTCACCTGGTGGGAACCACCGACGCCATCAGCGCCGTCAACGACAACAGCTCGGTCGAGTACCTGTTCGGCCAGTGGAACATCACCGGTACCGGACCCCTTGTCGGGGTGGCAACGCTGTGGGCGCTGGCCGCCGCCGGCTTCATTGCGGTCGGCGTGACAACGTGGATCGATACGCGGTGGTGGCCCCGTGCCCTGGTGACCATGGCTGCGGTATCGGTCGTCCTGTGCCTTGTCGCGCTCCCACAAGCGGCCATCGGCACGGTCATCAACATCGCCCTCGTCGCAACCGCCGGCGCGGTGACGGCCCGTCGACCGGAGCGGTTCACATGAACGACGAGACTCGAAAGCTCTGGGCCCGCCTCGCCGAGGAAGGCGGCGCTCCCGTCGAGCACTTCGATTCCGGCACCGTCGTCGACCTACCGGAGCCGGCCCGACGTTTTCTCACCGCAGCAATCCCTGAAGGCGCACCTCTCGGCACCGCTGTGGAACTCGAGATGTCCGGCCGGATCAAACTCGGAATCTGGCTGCCTTTCACCGCCCGACAGATTCTGCGGGGCGGGGTCGGATCGGTCTGGGCGGCCACCGTGGGAGGGCGCGTCATCAGGTTCGTGGGCGCCGACAGCTTCGGTCTGAGCGGAGGCCGCATGCAGTTCCGCTTCCACGACCGCATCCCCGTCGTCAACGCCGGCGGCCCCGACGTAGACAGGAGCGCCGCCGGACGCCTCGCCGGCGAAACCGCCGCTTGGCTCCCGCAGGCCCTCACACCCCAGGCCGGCGCCTCCTGGAAACCGATCGACGACCATTCGGCAACCGTCATCCTCCCCGGCCCGGACGGACCCGTTGACGTCGACCTGACCATCGACTCCGACGGCCAACTCACCGAAATCGACCTCGAACGCTGGAACGGCTCCGCCAAGCCTCCCGCCTACCAACCGTTCGGCGCGACCATCGCATCGAGTCTTGCGGTCGACGGGATCCACATCGCCGGTGCCGGGACCGTCGGTTGGGCCCGCAACACGCCGGACCAGGACGACGCCGTCTTCTTCCACTTCCAGATCAACGCCGCCCGGTTCCTCGAATCGAAAGCCGAGTGATTCGGCCGGACCGGCGCCCATCACGGGAAAGAACCACGACGATGAGCAGCATCGACCTGAAGAAGACCTACCGCGATCACTACACGGCCAAGCGAACACCAAGCGTCGTCGAGGTCCCAACCCGCCCGTTCTTGACGATCGACGGCAAGGGGGACCCGAACACTTCGAGGGAGTACAGGGAGGCGATCGAAGCGCTGTATCCGATCGCCTACGGTCTACGGGCCGCGGTCAAGTCCGCAACGGGCGACGCCTACAGCGTCATGCCGCTCGAGGGACTCTGGTGGGTTCCGGATATGGCGGACTTCGACCCGAACGACAAGTCGAGCTGGGTTGTGGACGGCGATGATCTGTCTCCCCGACGCCGCCACCGACGAGATGGCGTCCGAGGTCATTCCCGCCGTCACGGCCAGCAAGGACCTCGCCGCCGGCTCCAGAGCCCGGGTGGAGCACTTCACGGAGGGGCTCACCACGCCAGAGGGCATCACGGTCGGCTCCACCGTTGCTGATCTTCAGGCGGTCTTTGGGGACCAGTTGAGGTTGTTCGCCGAGCCGGATGAGTGCACAGGAACCTGGCTTTTCTCGATCGGCTCAACAGCGCTGGGCTTGGAAGGAGAGCTCGGTGGCCCTCCCAGCGACGGGTCGAGCCCGATAGCCGGCCTCGGCGCCGGCGCCCGATCGACCTGCCAGAAGCCGTGGGGACGGCGACAGGTCGAGAGGGAGGACGACGGGGCCCGACGCCTCAGCCCGTCGGTGCCGAAACGCCTCTTGGTGGAGGACCTACTTCTCTAACCAATACCGACTGGCGCGTGGTGTGCTGGCGATATGAAGCGAAGCGCTTGGTCGGCCCTTCAGCTGCTCGCGCCGTTGGTGTTCCTCGCTCTGGCCGCCGCGTCGTGTGGTGGCGTCGAGGAGGCGAGCACCACCGCCGACGACTCCTCCTCCTCGACGGTCGAGGACGCCGGCGCCGACGCGACGTCCCCGACGGACTCGCCGTCACCCCGCTGCTCAGCGGCGGATCGAACGATGCCATCGGCACAGGACGATCTCCCCGGTGCCGTGGCGGCAATGCGGACGGAGATCCTGTCGGCAGCGATCGCGTGCGACTTCGGTCGGCTGAACGAGCTTGCCGTTGCAGGAGACCTTCCATTCATTCACACCGACGTTTTCGTCGAGGAGTATCAAGACATGACGCCGGGCGAGTTCTGGCAGAACGGCGAAGCCCAAGGCACCGAGATCCTCGCCCTCCTCATCCACGACTTGTCCCAGCCGTTCGAGATCGAACGGATTGAAGGGCAGGGTGCGGTCTACGTCTGGCGAGATCCAGCAGCCTGCGGCCTCCTCGACGACATCTTGCTGTGCCGGCTGGTGGAGATAACCGAGACCGGCGACTGGACCGCCTTCTTCAGCCAGAGCGCCTGAATTCCAGCGGCTCTGGACGAGAGGGCGGGCAGAAGGCGGGCTGCCAAAGGGTGCATCGGCGGCCGGGGTCGAGTGACAGCTGCAGAGAGGTGACCTTCTCCTCTTGTTCAGGCGTGGTTGGTATCCGATTGTGGAGGCGTGAGTGCAGATCTCGAGAGACGGCGCCGGTTGCGCTGGGTTCGGCTTGTTGGCTGCCTGGTGTTGGTCGCCGCCTGCGGAGCAGATATCAACAGTGCAGAGCCGACGACCGCTCAGTCAAACACGTCGGCAGCCGTGACATCCACGGGTGAGGTCTCGACACCCCCGAGCAGTACGACCTCCACGGCCACGCCGACAACGGAAACTCGCTCGGGGCAGCTCGTGCTCAGGCCGGACGGTCTCGGCGATCTCGACTTTGGCGAACCGACCGCCTCGGCCATGGAGGTTCTTGTCGGTCTCCTGGGTCAGCCGGACCCAGGAGAGGAGTACCCATACGGCGGTCACCCGCTGCGGCATGTCTACTGGGAGAATGTTGGTCTGGCTGTGGTGTTCAGCGACTACGAGTTCTTTCGGGACGATGGTGAGGAGCACTTCGCCGGATGGGGCCACGGGCCCTCTTCGCTGCCCCTGAAAACCATCGAAGGGATCGGCATCGATTCCACCTTGGGCGACCTCCAAACGGCATATCCGGGCATGGTCGATCTTGTATCCGAGTGCGATCCGGGCGGTCCCGCTACGGCCGCCTACGTACGCGGCCGGGTCTCGTCCATTCGCTTCGGTTTTCGGGAGCTGCCGCTCGAGCCCGCATCGCGCATTGGGAGCATCGATGCCGGGGCGGGTCCCGGTTGTTGACACGGCTCGGTCGAGATGGTCGCTCGGCTTCTCGCCACTTCGACCGCCGTCCTCGAATCACTCGGTGCGACGTCTGTCGTGTCCGATGTATCGGTGTCCGTTCGGTGATCCGGGGGATGGAAGGGGGCGATGAAGCCTCCGAAGCCTATACGCATGTCGATTGTCTGGTTTGGGCGAAGACGACGGTGGTGGCGTCTTGTCGACCCATTCTCAACAATCTCTCCGGCCGCCAACCGGCACGGTCGGAACGACTCGGTCCGTGCGAGCCGCCATGAGCCTCTCGCCAGGTCCGACTTCGGGCCATTGGCCCCTGGATGAAGACGGACCGGAAGCGAATGCTGTCACCATGGTCGCCGTTGGTGCGCTGGCGACCCACCACGGCAAAGGACCACGACGATGACCAGCATCGACCTGAAGAAGACCTACCGCGTTCACTACACGGCCAAGCGAACACCAACCGTCGTCGACGTCCCAACCCGCCCGTTCCTGATGATCGACGGCAAGGGAGACCCGAACACCTCATCTGACTACAAGGAGGCGGTCGAAGCGCTGTATCCCATTGCTTACGGCCTACGGGCCGCGGTCAAATCGGCGACGGGCGATGCCTACACGGTCATGCCCCTCGAAGGACTCTGGTGGGTACCGGACATGGCCGACTTCGACCCGAACGACAAGTCGAGCTGGCTCTGGACGGCGATGATCTGTCTCCCCGACGCCGTCACCGACGAGATGGCGGCCGAGGTCATTCCTGCCGTCACGGCCAACAAGGACCTCGCCGCCGGCCCCAAAGCCCGGGTGGAGCCTTTCACAGAGGGGCTCGCCGCCCAGATTCTACACATCGGGCCGTACGCCGACGAGGCTCCCACCATCGCCAGACTCCACGACTTCATCGAAGCGCACGGCCACCAGCTGACGGGAAAGCACCACGAGATCTACCTCTCCGACCCTCGCAAGGCCGACCCGGCCAAGATGCGCACCATCATCCGCCAGCCTTACCGCGAGGCCTGACCCGTCGCCGCTCGCCAGCATCGATGACTATCTCAGAGTCGAACTGACGGATCGTCTACGTGTCGAAGCAACGTGCACGACGGGAAACCGAACCGCAGTCCGGCCCCTCGACGCCGATTCGCAGTTTCCGTCTCAGACCAACGGAACCCGGGCCCGCAAGACTGCGCTTCCCTGGTCAGCGAGCCCGAACGGAGATTTGAACTCCGGACCTACGCATTACGAATGCGGCGCTCTACCAACTGAGCTATTCGGGCAGGGCCCCCATGGTAGCGTCTCCGATTTCGGGCGAGACGCGATTTCAGGGGCCGGGCGGCTCTCAGCCGAGCAGCATTTGGGCCAGCAGCCCGCCGGCCAGGGCGATGGCGAAGACGTAGCCGATGAACAGCGAAACGGCAGCCTTCGAGAAGAGCTTGGCCAGCACGACGAACTCGGGGATGTTGGCCCCGGCACCCGAGATCGTGAGGGCCACGATGGCACCAACGCCGACGCCAGCCCGCCCGAGCGAGTGGGCGATGGGCACGAACAAGCTGGTGCTCACGTACAGCGGCGTACCCAACGCAGCCGCCAACGGGATCGACCATTGTGCCCCGTCGCCGGTAATCGCCGCCACGTCCTGCGGCTGCACGAGGGTCTCGATGGCCAGCCCAACAAACACCCCGACGACCAGCAGCGCCCCGACCGAGCGCAACAGCGCCAGAGAGGCTCGGGCCGCCCCTCGCATCTCGGTCGACAGCCCGGCCCAGGCGCACGGCTTCCCACCACAACTTCCACCGGGGTCTTCGACCGACCCGAGGCCGTCCAGTGACAACTCCACCCCCAGATGCTGCGCCACGAGGGCCAGGGTAATCGCCCCGAGGAAGGCCACCGCCATGTAGAGGGACGCCGCCGGCAGTCCGACGATGATCACCAGCGCTCCGAACAGGACCGGATCGAGCACCGGGGCCGCGCTGACGAAGGCCACGTAGCCCGCCGCAGGCACCCCGGCTTGACGAAGCCCGACCAACATCGGGATGGCCGAATAAGTGCAGAAGGGGGTGACGAATCCCACTGCAATTCCCTTGAGCGCCGCCACCACCGGAGCACCACCCATCCACCGACGAACCCGCTCCGGGCCGAATCGGCGCTGGACAAGATGGATCGTGAACGACACCGCGAGAAGCAACACCAGCAGCTCAACCAGCAGCCATGCAGCGTGGATCACCGCGAACACCGACCCATATCGGGAACCGCCATTTCAGCGCCGTCCCATGATCGCGGCCGCCGCTTCGGGCAGAGCCGACATACAGGCTTCGTTGACCGTGACCAACGTTCGCACCCCGTCGGGTCGGGTGAAGACGAACCGGTCCTCGGCCAGCAGTTGAAGGTGCCGCGACACGGTCGACTGACTCTTCCCGATCACGCCGACGATTTCACCGACCGTCACTGGCCCGTCGGCGTTGGCGACGAGATTCAGGATTCGTATCCGGGTGCCGTCGGCGAGGCATCGGAACCAGGTCGCGTACTCATCCGCATCGGCTTTGCTGAGCACATTGTGGGGATTCATCGTTAATCGACGATAAACGATTAATCTGCCAAAGGCAACAGACGACCAGACATGGCGAGCCTCAACACGCGAACGCGCTCCAACCCGCCCGGCGGCGGATTCTGAGCAGAACGACCCAGGAGCACACGACCGCCCATCGAGCCCGGCAATACTGAGGCCAATAGAGAGCTCACGACAGTTGCCATCGACAAGAATCCATCTTCTTGTGGGTCGCCCAACGGTCGAATCGCTCCGTCGTTACGCCGGCCCGCTTGGTGCGGCCGTGGCGATCAAGACGATCAAGACGGGCGACCACGGGGATGGTCGAATGGCGAGGCCCGGGCATGGGCAGAAGAGAGAGTTTTTCGGTGTCCGTTCAAGAGCATGCAGATCCCCGGTGGTTCCGGACCGTCCAGGTGACGCCCATCGAGGTCACGAGGATTAGAGCGGCCCGAGCGGCGTTCACCTGCCGGCGGGTCCCTCTCGTCGATCCCAGGTACGACTGGAACGGGCTCGCCTTGATAAGCGGCCCGGTTCGACCGCGAAGCGGAGACATCGTCCTGGCCGAGGTGACTCGCCTCGGGCACCATCGTCGGATCGAGCTGAGGAACGGACGTCGACCCTACATGCGGGAAGGCGATGAGATCATCGTCGCCTACGGCGACCGCTACGCCCCCGACCAGTTCGAGTCGAACATTCCCCTTGATCTCCGCCTCACCAACCTGTCCGCCGGCGGCGGCGTGGCGGCCACGGTGATCAACCGGCACAGCTCGACCCGCCGACCGACCGAGATCCAGCCGGTCGGACTACTAGGGCGAAGAAACGGAACACCGCTCAACCTCGCCGACTTCGCCCTGCCGGTAATCCTCCCACCCTCCAACCGGCCACCGGTCATCGCCGTGTTCGGCACCTCCATGAACGCCGGCAAGACCACCGCCGTGGCCTCCCTCATCGAGGGCCTCGTCGCCGCCGGCCAAAGCCCCGGGGGAACCAAGGTCACCGGAACAGGATCGGGTGGCGACTACTGGTCGATGGTCGACGCAGGAGCCCGCACCGTGCTCGACTTCACCGACGCGGGCTACGCCTCAACGTACCGCCTTCCCATCGTCGTGGTCGAAAAGATCATGGCCCAGCTCATCGATCATCTGGCCAGCGCCGGGTGCTCCTCGATCGTGGTCGAGGTGGCCGACGGGATCTTCCAGCAGGAGACGGCGGCTCTACTTCGCAGTCCGATCTTCAAACAATACGTCGATGGCGTCATCTTTGCTGCCGGAGACGCGGTCGGCGCCGTCGGTGGATCCGAGGCGTTGCACCGGTCCGGCATTCCGCTGTTGGCCCTCTCCGGGGCTTGCACCGCATCGCCCCTGGCCATACGGGAGATCGCCCAGAACAGCCCGGTGCCGGTGCTGACCAAGCCGGAGCTGTCATCGGCGAAGGCCGCCGAACAGCTTCTCAGGTGGGCGATCGAGAACCGATGGCTCAAGGACAACAAGCCGGACGTCACCGCCACGAGCCGACCCGCGGCCGTCGCCCAACCCTAGGAAACGCCGTGCGCTTCGATCACACATCTTCGGCTGACGGGTCTGTCGACGAGACCGAGAATCCGTCCATCGACCAAGCCCTCGATCGGAACTCCGATCGGGAACCCGGCCTCGAGGCCGGGTGGGGGCAGGCCAACGCGGCGCTTGTGGAGGGACACGACGGTCCCGTCGCTCTGGACGCCGAGCTGCCACTCCCGAAGTCACACCTGGCCGCACTGGTCCTAATCGGCCTTCTGCGAGCGCTGGCCACCGCCGGTGGACTGCTGTTGATCCGGGCCATCGTCGACCACCTGACGTCGGAACGGCCGCCAATGACGGTGATGCCGCTTGTCTGGGCGTTCATCGCCGTGTCGGCCGGCATCGCCGTGGCTCAAGGCCTGGAATACACCGTGTCGGAACGAATCGGGTACGCCCAGGTGGCCAGAGTCCGCATGGTGCTGCACGCCCACCTGCTCAACCTTCCGGTGCACAAGGTTCAACGGTCGTCCCAGGGGGCGATCCTCCTCAGGTTCACCGGCGATCTGTCGACGTTGCGCACCTGGACCAGCCGAGGCCTGGCCCGGGGCATCGTCAGCTCGATGACCCTGGTGTTCGGCATGGCCGTCCTGATCCATGTCAGCTGGACGGTCGCCCTTGCCGCCCTCGGGATGCTGCTGCTGGCCGTATCGGCGTCGATCATCTGGGGCTACCACGTCCACCGAACCACGCGGGCGGTGCGCTGGCGGCGCTCGCTGCTGGCCAGCAACCTGGCCGAACAGATTCGTTCCCTGGCCGTGGTCCAGGCGTTCGGTCGCGCGGCAGGCGAACACCAGCGCCTCGGTCGGCAGAACGCCGATCTACTGGGAGCGCTCGGTCGATCGGCAAACGCACGGGGCATGCTGCGGTTCCTCTCGGCCGCCGGCGGTTACCTGGCCACGTGCTCGGTGCTGGTTGTCGGCGTGCTTCTGCTGTCACGAGGCCGGATCACCGTCGGTGGACTGGTTGCGGCCTTGCTGGCCGTTCGTCAGCTGCGAGGTCCGGTGCAGACGCTTGGCAGAGCGCATGAATACTGGCAGGCAGCCCGGGTGTCGAAACGCAAGCTGCGTGACTACATGGAGCGCTCGGCCCGGCCCGACGTTGGCCTCACCCTCGAGCCGCTGCGGCCCAGCGAAGGCCGGATCGAGTTCCACGATGTCTCGGTCGACGGGGTGCTGGAGAACATCAACCTGACGGTCGAACCGGGAACGATCGCGGCGATCGTGGGCCCGAACGGTACCGGCAAATCCACGCTGCTGTCCCTGCTGATCCGAGCCAATGAGCCCGACCGTGGATTCATCGTTGTCGACGGTCAGGTGCTTGCCGACACGAGCGCCCGGTCCTGTGTCCGCAACATCGGGATCATGAGCCCGGACCTACCCCTGATGAGTGGCACCATCCGTCGCAACCTGGCCTACCGCCGACGCAAGGCCACCGATGAGCAGCTCCGGTCGGCGATCGTGGCGTGCCGCATCGACGAGGTTCTCGAGTCGATCGACGGGGGCCTCGATGGTTGGGTGACCGAAGGAGGCACAAACCTGCCTGCCGGTCACCGGCAACGCATCGCCCTGGCTCGGGCCATCGTCGGCAACCCCCGCATCCTTCTACTCGACGAGCCCACGAGCAACATGGACGCAGCGTCCAAGGAGGTGTTCCGCCGGTTCCTGTGGCGCTATGGCGGCACCGTGGTGCTGGTCACCCACGACCCGCAGGAGGCGGCCATGGCCGACGAGGTCCACCTGCTCGAACAAGGTCGGATCGTTGGATCGATGACCGGTGAGGAAGCGCGCCAACGCAATCGGGTCGAGGCGCGACGGCAGGGAGCCCGTTGATGTCGACCGTCACATCTCCCGGGCACCGACCGGCGCCCAGCAGGCTCATCGCCCGAAATCGACGTGTGCTCGGCGACCAACGCGACCAGGACCGCTCGTCGACCGACTCCCGGGGCCGTCGTCGACCCGGCCGCCGAAGTCGCGCCCTGCGGCTCTCGCTGGCGGTGGCAGCCTTGGCGGTGCTGGCCCTGCTGGGTGCAGGTCTCGCGGTCTACGGATCGCCGGCCGATGATCCCTTGGCCGGAGCCCCGGTGATCACCGTGGAGGGTGACACCGTGGCCCTCTCGATGGTCGGCGACACCCTGCTCGGAGACGCCGCCCAG
>JAOTVU010000178.1 GCA_029863385.1 Acidimicrobiia bacterium | reverse complement strand
GATCGTCTCCTCGATGACCGGCCGGTAGAGGCGGGCGAGATTGCGGGGGAGGTGACCGACCGCGCTCCCTTCGATCGAGACCGCCACCGCCAAGGGGTCGAAGGGATTGTCGTCCTCCGGCTCGAGCCGGGCCTGGACTCGTCGATGGGCTCCCGACCAGGTTCGCCGGCCACCGGTGAGCGCGAGGAGGGTGTCCTGATGAGCGCTCTCGCCCACGATGCCGACCTCGACGTCGGCGGTCAGCGTCGGTGCTTTGCTCCCCTCTGTTGCCGCTGCGGCGGCAGTCGACGGAGGGCTCTCGTCGGGTTCGACGAGATGACGCAGTGCCTGGATACCGCCGCCGCGGCGGCAGCCGAAACAGAACCAGCGGCACCCGCCGGGGTCGATGTGGAGCGACGGCTGGTGGTCGTCGTGGAAGGGGCAGAGGGCCATGAACTCCACGGGCTGGAGCTCCACGCCAACGTCGGACCACAGCGCGGCGAACTCGGCCCGCTCATCCGCGGTGCGGGCGATCGTTGCTGCGGCCGTGGCTTTCGGCCCTCCGGCCCAAGCCGCATCGACCGCAACCGATCGGCGGTCGAGCCAATGGGGCAGCGGCGCCGGCCGTCGTTGATCGGGCGCATGATCGGCCAACCACCGATAGGTGCCGCCCGACGCGTGCCGGCTCGGCGGGACGACCACGAGGCCGCCCTCAGCTTTGAGATCGACACCGGCCGCCAGCGGGCGGGACGGCACCAGGTGGGTGGGATGGGCGAAATAGAGGTGGCGGCCGCCGCCCCCGCTGATTCCGGTGACGGTCGGCGGCAGCGGCTGCTCTTCGGTCTCCAACGCCGCCAGCGTTTCGTCGCCGCCGTGACGGGGATCGATGTCGAGGACGATCATGGCCGAAACCCATCCGGTGACGGCACCGACGTTGGCGTCGGGCCATCGGTCCCACCAGGCCTCGATCTCGGTCGGCCGTGCCGTTCGTGTCATCCAGCGTTCCCACGGAACACGGGGGTGCTTTCCCGGCGACGGGCACGGGGAGCGGCGGCAGCCGCACCGGCCTTCGGTGGCGGTGTGGACGGGAACCACCGACCAGCCGAGAGCAGCCAGACGGAGCGCAGCAACCACCGGAGCCTCGCCCGCCATGGGATCCGATGAACCGTGTTCGTCAGCCGTCATCTTCGCCTCCCGGTCGGTTCGCCGAATGGCGTGTCGACCCGCAGTCGCTGTATTCAGCTTATGGGTTGGTCAGAGCGGCCGTTGGCGACCCCGTGGTCGGAGGAGCTACCGGTCCCACTTGCACCTCGCTGCGTGCGGAATTCAGATGGGTGGCTCGGATTGGTTCAGCTCCAGCCGTTCGCCGACCACGTTGCTCCGCTCCAGGTCGCTCCGCTCCAAGTGGCGCCTGACCAGGTTGCGCCGGACCAGGTGCCGCCGGACCAGGTTGCGCCGGACCAGGTTGCTCCGCTCCAGGTTGCGCCTGACCAGGTTGCGCCGGACCAGGTGCCGCCGGACCAGGTTGCGCCTGACCAGGTTGCGCCGCTCCAGGTGCCGCCTGACCAGGTGCCGCCGCTCCAGGTCGATCCGTTGGGGGTGATGAGGCCGCTGCCGGGTCCGGCTGCCTTGACGTGGTTCTGAGGGGTGCCGCTGGTGATCGGACTGCGGTCGGTGGTGTCGTTGTCGATCAAGCCTTCACCGTCTCGGGTCCGGCCGCGCTCGATGCTGTCGGCGTAGTAACTGATGGTGTCCTTGACCTGGTCGGGAGTGAGGTTCGGGTGCTCGGCCAGGAGCACCGCGGCCAGCCCGGACGTGGCCGCAGCGGCCTGGCTGGTGCCGGTTCCCTTGAACAGGTTGTCGCCGTAGCGGGCACTGGGCCCTGCGATGTCGATGGTCGAACCGGGAACCCGGTAGGAGGCGATCGACAGGCCGGGAGCGACGACACTCGGATTGCGGTCGCCGTTGCCTCGACCGGACCAGCTGGGGACGTCGAAATCCTCGGGTTCGTCGCCGTTGACGTCGGCGGCGCCGACGGCCATCACGTAGGGGTCGATGGCCGGGGAGTCGAGGTGGAACTGGTTGCTGCCGTCGTTGCCGGCGGCGATCACGACGAAGATCCCTGCTTCCCAGGCCCGCTCGACGGCAGCGGACAGATGGTCACCGACGTGGCTGGCGACACCGGACTGACCGAGAGAGAGGTTCAGGACCCGGATGTTGAGGCCGTCGGTGTTGCGATGCTCGACGACCCAGTCGATGGCGGCCACGACCTGGGGGACGGTGGTGATACCGTCGTGGCCGGCGACCTTGACGCTGACGATGCGTGCCCCGGGGGCGATGCCCTCCTGGCCCGGGCGGTCACCGGCGATGATGGCGGCCATGTGGGTGCCGTGACCGTAGGTGTCGAGATAGGCCACTTCAGGAGTCTGTCCCTCGAACGACAGGTCGGGGCCGTGCAGAACCTTGTCGCCGTCGAGCCCGGACACCGGGGCGACACCGGTGTCGATCACCGCAACGTCGATGCCGGTGCCGTCGCTGCCGTCGAAGTAGCCGCCCAACACGTCGTCACGAAGCTCGTCCAGGGTCATGGTGGACCCGTAGCCCTCGTCGTCGAGCATCTCGACCATCGAGGTGGACAGCGACCCGACCGGGGCTGCGACCTCGAGCGTTGGGCCGGCGGCCGGGACGGCCAACCCTATGACGAGGGCGGCGGCTCCGACGGTGGAGATGGCCAGGCGGCCTCCAAACCGGCATGGCGGACGCCAGGTCACTCCACGGTTGTCCCCTGTGGCGAAATCCGACATTCGTGGCTCCGATCATTCGTTGTCGATGTTCAGAAGCGGATGCCGGTTTCGCCACTAGCTCCTCGGACAGTTAGGCGACCACAAATCGACCGTCCGGATCATTGCTTTCATCCGTCAGCTAGATCCATCGACAACGACCACACAGAACTTGAGCGAAAATCTGCGCAGGCCTGATCGCGATCAATCCGAACCGGCGGACCCTGCCGCTGACGCCGCCCCTCGAGGTCGTGAAGGCACAGACGGCCACCGTGTCGGTTCGTCGAAACGATCGTCTCACATCATGCAGCGATTCGCCGAGCGACACGGCGGTGATCCGGGCTATAGTCCGGCCACCGCTCCGGTCGAACCTGGTCGGCTGTTCGGAGGGAGCAGGATGACGATCACGTGCGACTACCTGGTTTATTGGGAGTGGAGCGTCGGCGATGGCTTTCGTCGACCCGATTCTGGCTGAAACGGAGGCCTCGGTCGTCATGGTCGACCGTCGAGCTGTGCCCGGCGGCCATTGGAACGACGCGTATCCATTCGTCCGTCTTCATCAGCCGGCGGCCTCCTACGGCGTGACATCCAAGCCGCTCGGCCGCAACCGGATTGAGGCATCGGGGCTGAACGCCGGACTGCATGAACTCTCGTCGGGTGTCGAGATCATCAAGTACTACCACGACCTGATGGAAGAGGTGTTCCTGGCGTCGGGACGGGTCACCTACCGTCCGTTGACCGAGTACGTCGGTGACGGTGAAGTCGTCGCGCTGCTGTCGGGTACCAGCCAAATCATCGAGTATCAGACGCTTGTCGACGCGACCCTCCTGACCACCGCTATTCCGAGCACCCATCAACCAAACTTCGACGTAGGCCCCGGAGTCACGTGCGTTCCACCCAATCGGCTTCCGCACCTGGCGGCGCAATACCGGCGCATCACGGTCCTCGGTGGTGGCAAAACCGGTGTCGATGCGTTGACCTGGCTACTGTCGAACGGCTACCCGGGGGAGGCCCTATCGTGGGTCGTCCCGAGAGACGCCTGGTTCTTCAATCGCGCCAGCTTCGAAGTTGGTATCGATTTCCTCGAAGCGACCTTCGGCAGCTTGGCCGACGAGTATGAAGCCATCGCTTCAGCTTCAAACATCGAAGATCTTTGCCTCGAGATCGAGCAGTCCGGCCGCTGGCTACGAGTCGACCATGATGTGTGGCCGACGATGTTTCACGCCGCCACCATCTCTCAGCGTGAACTCGAAACGCTTCGCCGTGTTGGCAATATCCATCGGGAAGGACGGGTGCAACGCCTGGAGGTTGGCGAGATGGTGCTCGACAATGCAACGGTGCCGACGGCGACTGACATCCTGTACGTCGATTGCACGGCCAGCGCACTCGCCCACAATGTCGGTGATCGTTCACCGGTGTTCTCTCCGGGGAGGATCAACCTGCAAATGGTTCGCCAGTTCCAGCCCTGTTTCAGCTCGGCGCTGATCGGCTTCATCGAGGCCAACATCGACGACGAGGCCGCGCGGGGCCATATGACGGCGCCGACACCGATGACCGACACGGTCGAGGACTGCCTACAGGGTCGAATCAACGGAATCCACAACCAGAGTTCCTGGGGGAGTAACAAGGCTGTGGCGCAGTGGATGGGACGCTGTCGCCTCGACCCGGGGAACGTCCTGCACCAGATCCCCCGCGGCGACACAGCGAAGATGGCGATTCTCGGCCGGCTGCTCGAGGCCATTCCGCCGGCCCTCGACAACCTTCCTCGGTTACTGGCCAACCGATAGCCGCGGCTGGTCCGGGAAGCCGTCGTACGCGAATCGTTGAACGTCGATCCAAACCGTTAGGACCCGAGTGCGCTTCCGATCTCGCCGGGCCGGTGCATGTCAACCGCTCGTACGCGATCGACGACGATCGTGACCACCGTTCGTCGCTCGCCGGGGCGGTCCATCTTGCGCAGATCGAGGCCGCCGTACTTGGCTCCGAGGACGTCGGCGAAGGTGTACTCGTCGTCGGCTTGCACGCTGGCGTGGCCGCGGAGCTCAAGGTAGCGAGCTGGTTGAGCGCTGTCCGCAATGTGTAGCGACACCTTGGGGTCGGCGAGCATGTTCTTCGCCTTCTGACGGGTCTCATTGACCGACAACCGAACGATTCCATCGGCCGACGCAAGGAAGCACACCGTCGACAGCTGCGGGCGCCCGTTGAGGCCGACCGTGGCGAGTGTGGCGTACTGCTCCTCCAACACGTCGTGGTGGGAAGCGGGAACCGGGGAGGCGGCCGCACCTCCTCCTGGCCGTGATGAAGGCGCCTCGTCGGCGGGGCTGCTTGCTCCTCCGGGCGCGCCCATCAGTCCACCCCCGGTGTACCCACCGTCGCTGGGCCTTCGACGTTGAAGAGCTTGTTGTAGATCCGCCACCGGCCCTCCGACAGGAGCAGCGAGAGCGAGTCGAGGAAGGTGAGGCCGAGATAGTCGTCTCTGACGCGGGCAACGGCGGTTTCACCCGAGATCTCGATGGACAGGATGTCGAGGCGGGCGGGCTCGCCCTGCTCGTGTGGCGAGGGTTGCTTGCTGTCACGACTTGGACCTCGCCTGAGGATCGCCGTCATTGCTCCATCGGCCGATCGATCGCAGACGCTCGATGACCACTCGGTGCTCGTCGGTGGCCGATGACGCCACACGCTGCTCGATCGTCTGCACGCTCGGCGACGGATCCGTGCCGACTTCGTCGGCCAGGAATGAGCGGTAGTCCTGGTAGGCGCGCAGCGCGTCGGCTTGGCGGCCTTCGCACGCCAGCGCCTGCAGGAGCAGGCCCCGCGGTCGGTCGCGGTAGGGGTTGGCGACGAGGAGCGCTCCCAGCGAGGAGATCGCCTCCCCGCTGCGGCCCAGCGCGATCAGGAGCTCGGCGCGGTCTTCCGCTGCTACCAGTCGGAGCTCGTCGAGCCGTGTTGCCTCGGCCTCGGCCCACGATTCGTGCCTGAACTCGTCGAACGCAGTCCCGCTCCACAAGCCGAGGGCGGCGTCGAGGTCGGCCAGTCGATCGGCACCTCCGCCCGGCTTGTTCAGGAGCTGTTCGAACTGTCAGGCGTCGACCGCCACGTCG
This sequence comes from Acidimicrobiia bacterium, assembly GCA_029863385.1. Classification (GTDB taxonomy): domain Bacteria; phylum Actinomycetota; class Acidimicrobiia; order Acidimicrobiales; family SZUA-35; genus JAHELU01. Next base: position 3,184 of record JAOTVU010000178.1, on the reverse strand, counting down.
AGGCGGTGGCCCGATCCATCGGTCGCGATCCCGTCGTCACCGATTCGCGCTCGGAGTCTCGATACGGCGGTCCGCAACGCCGATCCACCGAGATCGAGCATCTCGCCGAGGAGCTCCGCGCGAACGGGTGCGCCGCCGGCGGTGGCGAGGGCCGCCAGCAGGCGACGCTGTCCGCCATCGCTTCGTATTGTGCGACGAGGTCTGGGAGGTTCCATCGTGTTCGAAGTCCGAGAGACCCGGGCCGGCGAACGAATAGAGGAGCGGCGGCCCGTCACCGAACATCGTGTATGCGATGGAGACGCCGTCGTCCGTGTGGACGTAGCGGATCGCGCGCAGCTCCATATAGCCACTGTAGGCGTCAAACCAATGGCACACCGTTGAGCGGTGTTAGCGCAAGAACGACACCGGCGCACCGTGCTCTGACCGCTCTGGAACCGACCCGTATCAGCCTGCACGTGCTCGGGAAGGTCATGGCACAGCGGACTGGGCATTTGCATCTCGAAGCGCATTCATCGCACATCGTCGGTGTTCGCAGCTGCTCTGGGCTGATCGGATCCGCTGGATGAACGGCCTGAGACACCTGCTGAACGGCCTTCCGATTGATGGCCTGGAAGAGGTCAGGAGTTCAATTGTCCTTAGCTCCACCCCCAGAAAACCCCCAGCAGCGGGGTTTCGTGCTGTTTGCGATCCCGAGCGGGATCACGAGTCTAAGCAACAGAATGGTGCGGTATCGGCATATCGCAGACAGACCGGGAGACACCATGTGACCTCCGCCTCTGACGGACCCGCAAGGGCTGCCGCGACAGTTGATGCTAAGAAGGTGATGACAATGTCGATGACTGATGTTCCGACGGGAGGCGACGAGGTGCTGACGGAGGAGCCGGAGTACGGCGCTTCCACAGGGCGACTGAGCTGGCTTCCTCTGGCCCTCCTAGCTGTGCCCTTATTGGTGGCTGTGGGTGTTGTCGGGTGGTGGTTGGGATCAAGAGGGGAAACGACGAACACGCCAGCAATCGTGGAGCAGTGGGAAGACGCATGGCTGTCGGGTGATCCGGATGTGGTTGCCGCACTCTACGCTGACGACGCTGTCTGGCGGATCCCAACCCAAGGTGATGTCGTCGAAGGTCGAGAGGCGATCCGAGACAACGCAGTGTTCATCCTCAATTGGATGATGTTCGATGAATTCGACGATCAGACTGTTGTCGTTGGCGAGCAGGTGATCGTCGTGGAGTCGACGTGGCACGGCGAGTCGAGAACTACGAATCGTCCGGAGATGGCGCCGTTTGTGAGTGATGTCGTCATGGTCTTCGAGGTCGAAGAGGGGCTGATCGCCCGCTCCTCTTTCTTCGTCGATTACGACGAGGTATTCGGCACCTCCTAGCTCAGTTGTCGGGAGCAGCGGCTTGATGAGCCGATCTCGACCTGATCCAACTGCCATGCGATGGCCGCACATATCGCCGGTTAAAGAAACGGACATGGATGTCGGGGTCTTCTCGCCGGCGTCCACCAGGCGCTGCGACCGGATCCGACGGGACCCGCTCGGACCGCACGAGAGGGGCCGGCGATTCCCTCCGTCACGAGCGATGCGTCTGCTGGCGTCAAGCCCAGGCCTCGCCCATTCGACGATGCGACTAGTCACTGGGCCTGGGACGGCGTCCTATTGCAGCGGGTTCCGACCGGTAAGACCCAGTAGACGGGTCATCGGGTCGGCATCAGCTGGGACCTGAACTTCCGGACCCATCAGACTCATCGCTCGGAGAGTCTCGGCGTTTGCACCGATGATCTCCAGCGATGATTCGGCCAGATCCTGGTTGGTGTGGGCTTCCAATCCGACAGCTTGGCCGAGGTCCCACGCATGGATAAGTGGATCCCATTGCGAGAAGGCGAGGATGTCCTCGATCGTCGACTCCCCGAACCAGTAGTTCCCGACCTTGCCCAACGCGCCCGGCTCGTCGAGGGCTTCGAGGAGACTGTCTCGAGAGCTGTTCCAAAGCCCGACCGGATCATCGCCGGGATCGGGTGTTTCCGGCAGGGCGTTCTCGCCCGTTCGGGTCATCTGCGCCACCGCATCGACAACACCGGCAGCGTGAGCAACGACGTCTCTGGCGCACCAGCCATCACACGGTGATGCTTCGTCCCACCTATCTGCGGGCACTCGCTGTATGACGGCATCGAATCCGTAGAGCGCCTCGGTGTAGTTTCGCGAGATCTGAGTCATGAGAGTCTCCAGTCTCCTGACTCACACGGGAGCCAGCACGCGACCCTACCATGGCCGCCGTTTCGTCTCTTGAGGACAGTAGTCGAGAAGCGACCGCAGCCCGGACCGTTGGCTGCTGTGCCGGATTCTAGTTGGCGTTGTGAGCGTGCCGGTCGAGGAATGGTCGCACGGTTCGTAGCACGTCGTCGGCTCGCCGGAATGCTTGGACATGGCTCGCGCCGGGTATCACATGAGTCTCGGCGCCGACACGGCTGGCGAGCTCCAGGACCTCTGCCGACAATGCCGGCGACTCTTCAGATCCGGTGTACCACAGACTCGGCACGCGGATCTGATCGGGTAGGGGAGACCACCCGCTGGTTCCCGCCATTGCCGCCGACAAAGCAGCCGAGTCGTTTCGGGCCAAACTCTGTGCCACGGCCGCTTCGTCGGTACCCAACGAAAGGAGGAGACTCGTCATTCCCTCGTCGGTCTCGACCGCCTCTGCCATCGCCAACCATCGCTTCTGCGTAGCCTCAGTTGTGGGCATCGGCGGTCCACTTCCGCAGACCAATGCGGCAACTCTCGTTGGCTCGAGTACGGTCAACGATGCTGCGTTTTTGGACCCGAGTGAGAATCGCCACACCAGCGCCCGTTCAACGTGCTCTGCGTCGAGCACGGCCACGATGTCGGCAACGATCGACGGCTCGAGATACTCCGTCGGGTCGTGTGGTTTGTCACTCAGACCGTGTCAGAGTCGGTCGATGGCGATGATGCGATAGCTGTCGCTCAGCTCGTCGACATAGCCGGCGTCCCACCAGGTGTCGGCCCATCGTGACCATCCACACAACAGAACCAGAGGAGGGCCGGCGCCGTCGGTTCTGTAGCCGATCTTGTGACCTCGCGACACCACAGAGGTAGTCATCGGCTTGCCCAACATCGCAGCATCGGCTGTGTCCCGTCGTCTGAGTCTTGGAGCCGATGCTAGTC
>JAOTVU010000177.1 GCA_029863385.1 Acidimicrobiia bacterium | reverse complement strand
ACAATCCCGGTACCGAAAGGCAGCCTTCGACATAGCTCCATTCGCCGTCGGACTCGGTGATCGCCGGGTTGACGATCGTCTTCGGGCCGTCACCGACGTCGTAGACGAACAGCCGTCGTTGCACGCCAACCTGCGGAGCGGCCAGCCCGATCCCCGGTTCGGCGTACATCGTGGCCAACATGTCGTCGGCCAGTTTCACCAGGCGACCATCGATGTCGGTGACCTCGGAGGCCACGGTGCGAAGCACCGGATCTCCGAAGACTCGGACCGAATAGGGGGTGGTCTCTGGTCTACCTTCTGATCCCATACGACTATCTCAAGTGGACGACGTTTCGCCGTCAGGCGAAACTCGGTAAGCACCTGCTCCGCAGGTGCGACGGTCATGCCGTCCCAGGCTAGCGTTGCCGTCGGTTTCCCGATGCCGGAACTAGGGTGACTGTCAGTGCCCAGTGAATCAGTGTCCTCAGCGTCAGACGGTTCCCGTCAGTACTTCAGCGCTCGACCCGATATCGCCTCCCGACCGGGGGCGGTTCGCCTTCACCTGCCCGACGTCAGCCTCGACTTGGCCACCGACCGCGGGGTCTTCGCCCGTAACGACGTCGATCCGGGAACCAAACTCCTCCTGCTCCACGGCCCGGACGCAACAGCAACGGATTCCGAGCTCGTCGATCTCGGGTGCGGCTACGGGCCCATCGCCCTGGTGCTGGCCCACCGCAATCCGCAGGCCCGGATCTGGGCGGTCGACGTCAACGAGCGGGCCCGTTCGCTGTGCCGGGCCAACGCCGCCGACAACGGGCTCGAGAACATCACGGTTGTCGCGCCCGACGAGTTCCCGTCCGATCTCCCGGTTGAGAGGATCTGGTCGAATCCCCCGATTCGGATCGGGAAGGCAGCACTGCACGACCTGTTGACCCGCTGGATCGACCGTCTGGCTCCCGGCGGGTCGGCCCACTTTGTGGTCCAGAAACACCTGGGATCCGACAGCCTGCACCGCTGGCTCGAACAGTCGGGCTGGGCGACGACCAGGCGTCGGTCCCAGTCCGCCTACAGGCTCCTCGACGTATCGGCCCGAACCGCCGGCACGTCCGATCGCCACGGCGGGCCGGGCCCCCTTCCCGCAACCTCCGAGTGAACGGGTACGAACGTCGATGAGCGGTCAAGCGACGCCCCTGTCCCCTACCGATCTCAAGCGACTCCACCGCGAGTGGCGCCGCCGGAGCGGCCAGACACTCGGGTTGATCCTCGACGGCGTGCAGAATCCCTACAACGTGGGAGCCATCATGCGATCGGCCGCCGCCTACCGGGTCGACCGGATCTGGCTCGTGCCGCCGACCGTCTCCCCCAGCCACCCGAAGGTGGCCAAGACGGCCCTCGGGTGCGAGCGCCTGGTCGCCACCGAGGAGGTGGCCGACGGCCCGGCGGCGGTGGCGGCCGCCAGATCCCTGGGGATGACGGTCGTGGCGCTCGAGCTGACCGGCGCCGCCCATCCCCTGTGGGAGCTGCCGATGACCGGCGACGTCTGCCTGGTCGTCGGCCACGAGGAGCGAGGCGTTCACCGTTCGGTTCTGGCCGACGTCGATCATGTCGGCTTTCTCCCCCAGCGGGGCAAGGTCGGTTCGCTGAACGTGGCCCACAGTGTCACCGCAGGCCTCTACGAGGTGACCCGTCAGGGCTGGTCGACCGCCCTCGGCTGACGAGGGTTGGATCGGGGAAGGAACGGCCTCAGACGAGGGTCACACGCGGGGAGGATCGACCGCGATGCGAACCCGCTGCTTGGGTCGCGGAATCGCGGCCAGCAGATCGGCCAGCATCACCCACGGGTCCTCGTCGGCGGTGGTTGGAACGGAGATCAGGTACCGATCGTCGTGACGGGGGCCGAGCAGCCGAACAGCGGCCCAACGATCCGGGTCGGCGTCGGTCACGGCAACCAGGGCGGCGGCGTACGAGGCCGCACCGACCCCGCTGAGTTCCGCCAGGGCGCCAGAGGGCGGGAACCCCAGCTCGGCCCGCTGCACGGCTTCTTCCTCGGCAAACCGTTCCGGGTCGCCGGCCACGACGGCTCTGACGACCCGGTGATCCGGCACGCGGGTCTGGATGACGACCCGGCCGCCGTCGCCGCGCCCTCCCACGAGACGTGCGGCCAGGACCATCAGGGCCAGCGCCTGCTCGCCGGCCCGGTATCGGGGCGCCAGCAGCTCCTGATCGAAGTCGAGAAACCCGACGACGTCGCAACGGTCCACAGCGTGCAACGCGGCCTCGGTACCGAGGATGACGCCGGTGGTGCGACCATCGGGAGCGCCACCGGTTCCCGTCACCTCGGTGACCGGACGACCGAGGAGCCGGGACAGCTGCTCGGCCGCCCGCCCCACCCCGAGCTGCAATCGCTTCAGCGCCGTCCCGGCGCACGAGGCACAGATCAGGGGGCGGCGCTCGCCGGTGGCCGGAGCGACCAAACCTCCCTCGTCCTCGATCATCACCTGATGACCGTCTTCGGTCCGCACCAGTTCGCCGCACGATCGACAGGCCAGGAGTCGGGCCCGGCCCTTCCGGTTGAGCACGAGAACGGCGGTGTCGGCCCCCCGGAGCACCTCGACCAGACGACTGCTGAACAGATTCGAAAACCCCAGCTCATCACGGCGGCGATCCACCACCTCGGTGATGGGCCAGCCGTGGCGCTGCACCGAGCGGGGGGCCCGGATCAGCCGACCGGCGAGGTGGCGGGCGGTCAGTGACGGCACCGGGCTGACCAGCAGGCAGCGGGCCCCGGCGCGCCGGGCTCGTTCGATCGCCACGTCTCGGGCGTGCCAGGTCGGGACCCGCTCGGCCTGCAGCGACTCATCGTGCTCATCCAGCACGACGACCGATCGCAGATTCGCCACGGGTGCCCACACGGCGGAGCGGGCGCCGACCACCACACCACCGCTGAATCCACCACTCCACTGATTTGGCTGCAGATGCACCCGGACCCCGTGGCGGCGAAGCCTGCCGGCCAGCCGGTGAGCCCGTCGCACATCAGGGACGATGACCAGGCAGTCACCGAGAGCATGCAGGGCCTCGAGCATCGGGATCATGTCGTCGTCGGGGCTGACCTCGAGACAGGTGATCGCGTCGAAGGCCTCCGGACTCACGGCGGCAGCCACCAGCCAGCCGTCGGCGTCGATCCCTTCACCGGCGAAACGATCGGACGGCCCGTTCGCCGGCGGGCCCGCCCGGGAGGCGGGGCGGGTTCGAACCATCCGATGTGGTGAAGCGGCGCGGAGAACCGGGGCCAGCCGGCCGTGCCACTGGCGAGCGGCCCAGCGGGCCAGATCCACCACGTCGGCCGGGGGCCCGATCGACGAGATCTTGGTGATCGCCACCAGATCGTCGACATCGACGTCGGTCGGTGTGATGTCGACCTCGGTGACCCAGCCGGCCACCCGGCGCCGATTCAGGTCGAACCGTACCAGGGATCCCACGGCGATGTCTTCGGCCCAGCGGGCCGGGCAGACGTAGTCGAACTCCCGCTCGAGGCCCGACACGTCCGGTAGCACCCGGATGATCCGCTCACCCGGCTCCGGACCACGGCGTTCGACGGTCGGCGGCGATGCCGGGGCCGGCGTGGCGACGTCGAACGCCCCAGGATCGAACAGTCGGTCCGACCCTGTGCTCATCGGCCGCAGGCGACGCGACTACAGCCCGAGAACCGAGCGAAGATCGTCGGCCCGGTCTGTCCGCTCCCAGGTGAAGGAGTCACCGGCTTCGCGGCCGAAGTGGCCGTAGGCGGCGGTTTGGCTGTAGATCGGCCGCCTCAGGTCGAGGGCGTCGAGGATCGCCCCCGGGCGAAGATCGAACACCTCGCGGACGGCATCGGAGATCTTGTCGGGGTCGGCCTTCTCGGTGCCGAAGGTCTCGACCATGATCGACACCGGGTGGGCCACACCGATGGCGTACGCGACCTGCACCTCACACCGCTCGGCGGCACCGGCGGCCACCAGGTTCTTTGCCACCCAGCGGGTGGCGTAGGCCGCGGATCGGTCGACTTTCGAGGGATCCTTGCCGGAGAACGCCCCGCCACCGTGGCGGGCCGCCCCTCCGTAGGTGTCGACGATGATCTTGCGGCCGGTGAGTCCGGCGTCGCCGACGGGTCCGCCGATCACGAACCGACCGGTCGGATTGACCAGCACCTCGTACCCGTCGTCGGCGAACTCCTCGGGTACGACCGGACGGATCACGTACTCGATCAGGTCGGGACGGATCATCGAGTCACGATCGATCCCGTCGTCGTGCTGGGTCGAGATCAGCACGGTCTTGAGCCGAACCGGGCGACCGTTCTCGAAGTCGAACGTGACCTGGGTTTTGCCGTCGGGCCGCAGGTATGGCACGGTACCGGCCCGGCGGACGTCCGCCAGTCGCTCCGCCATCCGGTGGGCCAGGTGGATCGGGAGCGGCATCAACACGTCGGTCTCGTCGCATGCGTAGCCGAACATCATGCCCTGGTCACCGGCACCCTGTTCGTCGTAGGCGTCGCCGGTGGCCCCGGTGGTGCGCACCTCCTCCGACTTGTCGACTCCCTGGGCGATGTCGGGAGACTGCTCGTCGATCGCCACCATGACGCCGCAGGTGTTGCCGTCGAAGCCGTAAGACTCCTTGTCGTAGCCGGTGCGGGTGATGGTGCGGCGCACCACCGACGGGATATCGACGTAGCCCTCGGTGGTGATCTCGCCGACCACGATGGCCAGACCCGTGGTCACAACGGTTTCGCACGCCACGCGGCTCTGGGGATCGGCGTCGAGCATGGCGTCGAGGATGGCATCGGAGATCTGATCGGCCATCTTGTCGGGGTGACCCTCGGTTACCGACTCGGAGGTGAAGGTGAAGTTGTTCACGGGTTTTTGCTTTCGCTCGGCAATCGATCGATGACCGCCGTAAGTACGGCCCGGGCAATTGCATCCTTGCTGGACAGCGGGACGACGAGAGCCGACCCGTCCGAGCCGAAGATCGTCACCGCATTGGTGTCGTGGGCGAACCCGACCCCGGGAGCGGAAACGTCGTTGGCCACCAGGAGGTCCGCCCCTTTGCGCTTGAGTTTATCGGCGGCATTGGCCTCCAAGTCGTCGGTTTCGGCGGCGAAACCGACGAGGACCTGGGCCGGCGGCTTTCGCTCGCCCAGGGCGGCCAGAATGTCGACGGTCGGTTCGAGCTCGACGCCCGGTACGCCGTCGGTCTTCTTCAGTTTCCGTTCGGCCACCGACACGGGGCGGAAGTCGGCCACGGCGGCCGACATGATGATCACGTCGGCGTCGTTCGACTCGGCCATCATCACCGTGTGCATCTCGGCCGCCGATTCGACGTCGACCCGGCGACGAACTCCCGCCGGGGTCGGGAGATCGGAGGTGGTCACCAGGGTGACGTCGGCTCCCAGCTCCGCGGCTGCAGCCGCCAAAGCGTGACCTTGTTTTCCCGAGGAACGGTTCCCGATGAAGCGAACGGGGTCGATGGCCTCCCGGGTGCCGCCGGCCGAGATCACCACTCGGCGGCCGCTGAGCGGCCGGTTCCCGGTCGTTGGACGGCCCTTCAGGGTGGCGATGACGGCCTCGACGATCGTCTCGGGCGATGCCAGACGCCCGGTTCCGACGTCTCCGCCCGCCAATCGGCCCTGCTCCGGCCCGACGATGATCGTGCCCCGGTCGGCCAGCACCGCCAGGTTCTCCTGGACGGCCGGGTGCTCCCACATCTCGGTGTGCATGGCCGGACAGATCACCACCGGGGCCACCGTGGCGATGAGTGTCGCCGACAACAGATCGGCTGAGCGACCGGTTCGGTAGTCGGAGATGATCCGGGCCGTGGCCGGGCACACCAGAATGAGGTCCGAGTCCTGCCCAAGACGGGTGTGGGGAATCGGATTCGAGTCGGAGAACATCGAGGTCTTGACCGGTTCCGAAGCCAGTGCGGAAAGCGTGGTCGGACCGATCATGTTGTGAGCGGCGTTGGTCAGGACCGGGATGACGTGAGCCCCTTCACTGACCAGTCGACGACAAACCTCGATCGCCTTGTAGGCGGCAATTCCGCCGGTGATCCCCAGGACGATTCTGCGATCCTGGAGTTCCACGCCGGCTACGAAGCTCCGTCGTCGGACAGATCCGGCTTGACCGGCACGATCTTGTCGGCTGCGATCTCCTCGAAGGCGATCGACAGCGGCTTGCGGGCCACGGAGGTGACCTGCGGGGGCACCATGGCACCCAGTCCCTCGCCAAGCTGCCCGAAGTAGGCGTTGATCTGGCGGGCCCGGGTGGCGGCCACCGTGCACAGCGCGAACTTTGAATCGGTGCGATCCATGAGCTCCTCGACCTGAGGGCTCATCATCGTGTCGTAGGTATCGGCCATAAGGTGGGGATCCTCCAAAATCTCGGCTCTTCAGTATAGGGCCGACCGCTCCCGGAGCGGGGCCCTCGAACGGAACTCGGGCGGGTCAGAGACCGGTCCGGCCGCTGGCGGCGCGGGCCTTCTCGATGACCGCCCACATCAGCTCGACGGTCTCGGCGATGTCGAAGTTGGTGATGATCTGGGCGCCGAGCTCACGACCGGCGTCGGCCTCCTGGGCGGCCTTCTGCACCCGCTGCGCCACTTTCTCCTCCGGATCACCACGGCGGCGGAGACGGGCCAGCTGCTCGCTCTCCGAGGGCGCCTGTAGGAAGATCAACACCGCCTCGGGCTCACGTTCCACGACCTGACGAGCGCCCTGCACATCGATTTCGAGGATGACGTCGCGCCCGTCGGTGTCTTCGAGAGCCGGAGTCCCGTAGTAGTTCCCGAGAAACTCGGCGTATTCGAGGAAGCCGTCGTCGGCTCTGCGCTTCTCGAACTCGTCGACCGTCACGAACTCGTACGCTTCCGGCGATTCGGAGGGGCGCCGTTCCCGGGTCGTCCAGGACCGGCTCAGCCACAGCTCCGGGTACTTCTCGACCAGAGCCTTCACCACCGTGCTCTTGCCCACGCCTCCGGGGCCCGACACCACGACCAGCAGCGAATCCGTTGCACTCGTCAGGAGAACGCCTCCAGTAGCGCCTTGCGCTGTTGGGGACCCAGGCCCGACAACCGACGGGACTCGGCGATGCCGAGACGCTCCATCGTGCGGCGCGCCGTCACCTTGCCGACACCGGGCAGGGATTCCAGGGCGGCCAACGTCTTGATTTTCGCCACCATGGGTTCCGCGTCGGCACGAGCGAGCAGTTGTTCAAGGTTCAACGTGCCCATCTTCAGATCCTTTTTGACCTGTGCCCTGATCCGGCGCGCCTCGGCCGCCTTCTCGAGCGCTGCTCTGCGCTGCTCGTCGGTCAGTTTGGGAGGAGTGCTCATGGAACGGACTCGGTTGGATCGATGGGCGATCGGAGAACCGAACACCAGGCTAGCGGCAATCAGTCATCGTCGTTCCGGCCGCCGGTGGCATCGAGGTCGGAGAAGAGTTCGGCTGCGGCCGCGGCCGGATCGTCGGCCAGGGTGACCGCCCGACCGACGACCAGCAACCCGGCGCCCTCGTCGATCGCCCGCTGGGGCGTCAGGGGATACGGCTGGTCGTGGTTGTCGGCTCCCCGGGCCCGGATACCGGGGACGACACGAAGGGTCCGGGGTGACAGCTCGCGGGCTTCGCGAAGATTGGCTCCCGAGCAGACGATGCCCTCACAGCCGGCCTCGACCGCAAGCCGCAGGCGGTTCGGCATGATATGAGCCGGAGCCTCGGAATCACTGGTCAGTACGGTCACGGCGACGGCGATCGGGTCGGGGAGTTCCGCGTTGCGGGCACCGCTTCGCAGACCGTCGACACCTGACCTGAGCATGGCCTCCCCCCCGTGGGCGTGCATGGTCAGGTACTTGACCCCGAGTGCCCCCGCCACCCCGGCCGCCTTGCCGACCGTCGTGGGTATGTCGTGCAGTTTGAGATCGAGAAACACCTCGAAGCCGTTGTCGAGCATGGTGCCGACGGCGTCAGGCCCGGCGGCGGTGTAGAGTTCCAGCCCGATCTTGGCCACCCCGAACCAGGGAGAGAGCTGACGGGCCAGGCGCACGGCCTGGACCAGATCGTCGACATCGAGGGCCAGGGCCATCTTGGCCCGCAACTCGGGGGCGAGCCCTTCCGCTGTCTTCTCGGTGGTCTTGGTCACGACGCGTTCTCCTGGATGTCAGTGTCCCTGAATGTCCGTTTACCCGACCGGCAAGGTCAGAGTTTGGCCGTACCGATCAGGTCCCGGAATCTCTCTACCTTCTGCTTAGCACACCAGTCGGCCAGATCGGTGACCAATCGTCCCACGATTCCGGGATCGGCGAACGACGCGGTTCCGACCTGAACGGCATCGGCGCCGACCCGGGCGTACTCGATCACATCGGCGGCCCGGGCGATCCCGCCGACACCGATGATCGGCACGTCGGGGCAGGCGGCCCGCACATCGGCCACCGCCCGCACGGCCAGCGGCTTGATCGCGGGGCCGGACACGCCGCCGCCGCCGCCTCCGAGCACCGGCACGCCGGTCACCGGGTCGATGACCAACCCGAAGAAGGTGTTCACCAACGTGACCGCCTCCGCTCCCCCGTCGCGGGCCGCTCGGGCGATGTCGGGCAATCCGACCAGCCCGATATTGGGGCTCAGCTTGGCCCAGCGGGGACGGCGGCAGCCCTCGGTGGCGGACAGGACCTCGGCGGTCATCCCGGTGGAATGGGCGAACATCTCGTTGCCGGCTTCGGTGTTGGGGCATGAGATGTTGACCTCGACGGCCACGACGGCCGCCGGTGCGTCGGCCAGCATCTCGGCGGCTCGACGGTAGTCGTCGACGCTGCGACCCCAGATCGAGGCCACCACCCGGGCCCCGGTGGCGAGCAGGTCGGGCAGCTCGTGGGTCAGCCACGCCTCGACGCCCGGGCCCTGCAGGCCGACGGAGTTGATCATGCCGCCGGTCGTGGCATGGACCCGGACCGGCGGGTTTCCCGCCCACGGGTAGGGGGCCAGCGATTTCACCACCACCGCGCCGAGTGAGGACAGATCACAATAGGCACCGAGTTCAGCGCCGTGGCCGGCGGTGCCGGCC
>JAOTVU010000033.1 GCA_029863385.1 Acidimicrobiia bacterium | reverse complement strand
CCCCAAGCTCGACGAACACACCGGCGAGATGCTGTTCTTCAACTACTCGGTCGAGGCCCCGTACATGCACTACGGGGTGGTTGATCGGGCCGGTGAGCTGATGACCTACATCGACATACCGCTGCCCGGCCCCCGCCTCCCGCACGACATGGCCTTCACCGAGAACTGGTCGATCCTCAACGACCTGCCCCTCTACTGGGACCCCAAGGCACTGGCCGACGGCTACTACTCCAACACCTTCAACCGTGACCTGCCCAGCCGGTTCGCCCTCGTGCCCCGACACGGCACAACCGACGAGATCCGATGGTTCGAGGCTGAGCCCACCTTCGTCCTCCACTGGACGAACGCCTACGAGGAAGGCGAGGAGGTGGTGCTCGACGGCTTCTTCCAGCACAACCCCACGGCCCGTGGAGTGCCCCGGTTCGAGGGCGCCCACAAGGGATTCGAGACCCTCGACATGAACGTGCTCGAAGCCCGCCACCACCGCTGGCGGTTCAACCTGAGCACCGGCGAGTGCACGGAGGAGCAGCTCAGCGACCGCTGCGCCGAGTTCCCGATGATCAACGGCCGCCACGGCGGCCGCTCCTACCGTTATTCCTACCAGGCCCGCTGTACTTACGGTCTGTTCGCCTTCGACGGTCTGATCAAGTTCGACGCGGTCAGCGGCACCGAGGAACTGCTCACGTTCGATGACGGCGTGTTCGTCAGCGAAACGGTAATGGCTCCCCGGGACGGATCGAACGCCGAGGACGACGGCTACCTCGTCACCTTCGCCAGCGACATCGTCAACGACGTCTCCGACTGCTACATCATCGACGCCACCCGGGTGGCCGACGGACCAATCGCCAGGATCCGCCTACCGGAGCGGATCTCGTCCGGCACCCACTCGACCTGGGCTCCGGCGGCCGATCTGGCGTGAACCTCCGGTCGTCAGGCGTCCGCCCCCAACTCAGCTCCCGGCCCGAATCTTGCTTCCCTTGAACGCCTGACCGAGTAGCGGACCGATCAGGCAGACATCGAAAACACCGGCCAGGAGCGGAACCAGGCCGACAACGGCCAGAATCCAGCCGGCACCCCCGGTTACGACGCCGATGACGATGAGAGCTGCGCCGACGACGATGCGAAGGGCTCGTCCTGCGGTGCTTGCCATGAATGTGGTGAAAGCCATGATCCTGCCTCTCGGGTGCTTTGTCCGGAACGTTTCGTTCGGACTACCGAATGTACTGTCGAAACCGAGCGGGCTCCGCTCCTATTCCAGATCTGGTCTCGCGGCGGAGGATCGAACTACGATCGGCGGGGGAACGTCGGTTATGAAAAACGAACTGATCCAAACGATCGTCAGGACCTGGCTGGCCCACGCCGAATCGAAAACCCCGTGGATCGACCCGGCGCTGGCCTCCGGAGCCGAGTTCGCCGCGTCCGACTACGCCGACCCGGCCCACCTCGTCCTGGAGCAGGAGCGGCTGTTCGCCCGCCTACCCCAGGCGGTGGCCTTGACCGCCGACGTCCCTGACGCCGGCTCCTATGTGACCCGCGACCAGTTCGACGTGCCGCTCATCATCTCCCGGGGATCCGATGGAGTGGTGCGGGCTCTGGCCAACGTGTGCGCACATCGAGGAGGGCAGGTCGTCGAGTCCGACCGGGGTTGCGCCCGGCGTCATGCCTGCGCGTACCACGCCTGGACCTATGACCCGGCCGGAACCCTCGTCGGAGTCCCCGACCACGGATCGTTTCCGTCGGTCCAGGTGCCGGGGCCAGGGCTGAAGCCGGTGCCCTGCGTGGAGTCCGACGGGGTGATCTGGGTCGTACCCGATGTCGCCGCAGGCGGGGCCGATCTCGCCGCTCCCGACCTCGGCGTGACCGCAACCGACTTCGCCCACTTCGACATCGGCGGGCACGAGCACTGGCGTAGTTACCGGTTCGACCTGGCCATGAACTGGAAGCTCGTCGTCGACACGTTCCTCGAGCCCTACCACTTCGCCTCGCTACACCGGAACACCGTCGGTCCGATCTTCTTCCCCAACCTCTGCTACGCCGATCGCCACGGGCCGTTCGTCCGGCACCTCATACCACGGCGGTCTGTCGCCGAGCTCGCCGACCAGCCGCCCGAGACCTGGGACATCGTGCCCCACACCGCGCTCGTCTATGTGCTGTTCCCGGCCACGGTCTTCGTGATGCAGATCGATCACATCGAGGTGTGGCGGGTCTGGCCCCAGGGCGACGACCCGGGGCGCTGCTGGTGCGACCTCGACTTCTACATTCCGATCGGCCCGAGAACCGAGTCGTCGGAGCGGCACTGGGAGAACAACTGGCGGCTCACGATCGACACCGTCGAGCACGAGGACTTCCGGGCCATGGCCGGCGTCCAGCGGGGCGTCGCCTCCGGCGCCATCGACGCCGTTCGCTTCGGGGCCAACGAACCGGCGTTGATCATGTACCACGAGGCGCTCTCGGCCGCCCTCGCCTGAACCGCAGTGGACCGGCGAGGGTGGGTCAGCTGAAGAGGTATTTGCCGCAGTGCGGCCACTGGCCGGCGCCGGCCTTGTTGTAGAGGATCTGGGCCCGGTTGGTCTGCTCGGCGACCGAGGCGTCGACGGGGTTACCGGAGCCACCCACCGAGGCCCACGTGCGCAGGCTGAACTGGTAGAGGCCGTAGTAGCCGGCCGGGTTGACGGCCCTGGGGTTGCCGCTCGACTCGCACTGGGCCAGTGCCGCCCAGTTCAGGCCGGTGGCGGCTCCGCCGGCCGACGCGCCGGGACTGGCGGCCGGCTGCACCGGAGCGGGCTTGGTGCCGACCCGGACGACCTCGGTCACCGGCTCGGACGTCACCACCGTCTCGATCGCCTCTTCGGAGGTCAGCTCGTCGTTGGTGTAGGTCAGCTCGTAGGTGACATCCTTCGACCCGTCGACGCCTTCGGTCTCGGTGCGCCGGGTGCCGACGGTGAGTTCGGCGTCACTCCGCTCGGTGGTGTCGTGGGCGATGGGTTCGGTTCGCACCTCGGTCTCGACCCGGATCCGGGTGATGGTGACGGTCATGGCCTCCGCCACCCGGGAATCGGGCGACGGCACCAGGCGGTCATTCTCGCCGACGGTGATGCCCGCGCCCGCCAGCAGATCGCCGACGGTGGCGTCGGTGCTGGTGATCGTGCGAGTCCGACCGCCGTCGTCGAGGGTCACCGACTTGGGGGTGACGATGACCACGGCTGCACCCGAGCGGGGCAGCGCCCGGTCGAGCGGGATCGAGACGGCCGAACCGTCGACCGGTGCGCCAACGGCGGCCAGTGCCGCCCCGACCGACAGCTCGGTCGAGGTGTGAACAGTCTCGACGCCGTCGACCGTCAGCGTGAGCGGCCGGGCATAGCGGATCTCGACGGTGGTGCCTTCGAGCAGTTCGGTCTCCGGTGACGGGACGACGAGGTCGTCGCCGCTCACGACGATGCCCTGGCCGTCGAGCAGCTCGGCCACCGTGTCGGCCCTGGTCTCGACGGGCTGGGCGACACCGTCGACCGAGACCTCGACGGTCACGGAGCTCGTGATGTACCAGGCGGCCGCGGCCAGCATGGCGACCAGCGCCGCGGCCAGCACCATCACGAACACGGGTCGTGACCCGGGCGGTGACGTGGGGGCGGGTGCCGTGTCGTCGATGATCTCGACGTCCGGACGCGGTGCTGTCTCGATGTAATCGCGTGTCGTACTGAGCATGGTTCTCCAGATCAGGACGGACTCCGGACCGATGGTCGAGGAGTCAGGGCAGTACGTTCACCGGACACGGTAACAGTTCCGTAACAACAAGCGGTGTCACGGGCTCATTTGGCGCGATGCGTAGGTGCGATAGGCGACAGCGACCGCGCCGATCGTCAGGATGGCAAGAGGTCGAGCCTCGGCGAAGACGATCGCAATCGCCAGCGCTGCGACCAGTACACCGGCGGCCAGCAGTCGGGCCGTGGCGAGGCGCTCCGATCGCTCGCTCAATTCGCTCAGCGCGCCCCGGGCTCGGGCCGCCACCTCGGTGTCGGTGTTGCCGGCAAGTGACCGAAGTGCCGCTGGATCGGTGATTCGATCGGCGGCCTGTAGCCGGAATCGGAAGTTGGGGTCGGCGGCCAGTTCGGTGAGGGTGGACCCCTCCGGGATCCGGGCCAGAGCGGCCTCGGCGATCCGTTCGTTACCGCTGCGGGCGAGCCCGGCCAGCGTCAGCTCGTCGTCGATCCGTTCGAGTGCCTCCCGCCACCGGGGATGATCGGCGACGCCGGCGATCCGGGCCAGTGTCTTGACGTCTCGGAGCTGGTTGACGGCGTGGTGCTGCACGTGCGGCGTCGGATGCCGGCTCAGTCGATGGAGGGCCTCGGCGTCGGCGACGAACCGGATCGCCGACCGGCTGATCGCCTCGTCGTGGTTGGCCGCCAGTTCGAGCACGGTACGGGCATCGACCCGCCCGAGCGCCACCTCCCGAACGGAGGCGTCGCCGTCGCGGGCGAGGACGGCGAGCAGCCCGTTGACATCGGCCGCCGGATCGAGGTGGCGGGCGATCGCCCGCCGGGTCTCCGGATCGGGCGACTGGGCCACCAGCCGCAGCACCTTCGGGTTCTGGATCTGGGCGATGACGGCCGACCGCACCGACTCCGCCGGATCGACGATGAGGCGCTGGATGATCGAAGGATCGCTGACCCCCGTTGCCAGCGCGGCTCGGACGTCGGGATCCGGATCGCCGGCCAGCCGTTCGGCGAGTGGACCGCTGGTGATCCGCCCGGCCGCCAGCACCCTGGTCCGCTTGGGTCGCTCGGGTTCGATCAACCGGCCGAGCAGGTTGTGGTCGGTGATGCGAGGCACGGCGATCGCGGCGACGGTGTCGTCGCGGTCCTGAGCGAGCGTGAACAGGACCGACTGGGTCGGTGTGAGCGCGGCGACGTCGCGGCGCTGAGCGGCCGACGGGCTGGCGGCGAAGCTGTCGACCACCGCCACCTCCTGGGGCGACAACGGTTGACCGTCGGTGGACGTGATGCCGACGGTGCTCGAATCGGCGGCGTTCCCTGCCGACGGGGGTGGGGGAGGAGGGGAAGGTGGGGGAGGTGGGGGAGGTGCAGGCACCGCCGGTGTCGGCGACGGAGGGGTATCGCGGCTGAGCGCCGTCAGCGCAGCCAGGAGTTCGGCGGCGGTCTGGAAGCGGGCTTCGGGGTCCTTGGCCAGCGCCTTGGCCCAGAAGCCGTTCAGTTGCGGAGCCCGGTCGGTGACGGGGATCGGCGCGTTGAGCACCCGATGCAACAGCGCCTCGTGTGAGCGTTCATCGTCGATGTGATAAGGGGCCGAGCCGTCGATCAGGGTGAACAGTGTCGAACCCAGCGAGTAGAGGTCGGAGCGCTCGTCGTTCTTGGCGGCGCCACTGAGGAAGACCTCGGGAGCGGCGTGCTCGAACGTCGCCGCATTGAGGGTGGCCGACGCGCTACGGATCACGGCGATACCGAAATCGGACAGTTTGACGCGGCCGTCGGCGGCGAGGAGGATGTTGCTCGGTTTGATGTCACGATGCACGATGCCCCTGGCATGGGTGTGCATCAGCGCCCGCGACACCTGACCGGCGTACGAGATGGCGATCTTGACCTCTACGGCACTGTTGCGGGCGAGCGAGTCGGCGAGCGAGCCCCCGGGTACGTACTCCATGACGAAACACGGGTTGCCGTTTCTGGTCTCGGCGAACCGGTAGATGACGGCCAGGTTCTCGTGACTGCCGAGATCGGCCAGTATGCGGGCCTCCCGCTGGAAGCGACGGATGCCGTCGTCGTCGAGGTGGCGCAGCACCTTGACCGCCACCTTCCGACCGAGCGCGTGATCGTCGGCCGAGTAAACGGTGGCGAAGCCGCCCCGCCCGATCTCGACGTAGTTCTCCAACCCGGCAATGCCGAGGCGGGGCGCCTGGCCCTGGTCCGCCTGTTTGGTCGGCGGATTCTCCGGGTCGTAGACCGAGGTCGTCTGCTGATCGATCTCCGTATTCTAGATCCATCCGGATCGACAGGGGTCTCGGTGCCGCTGTGGCGGGGCCCGCACGACGATGAATAGGATGAGCGGATGAGATTGGACGACAAGGTCGCGCTCGTGACGGGGGCGGCGTCGGGGTTCGGTCGGGCGATGGCCGAGCGGTTCGTGGCCGAGGGTGCCCGGGTCGCCGTGGTCGACATCAACGTCGACGGAGCGGCGGAGGTGGCCGGGTCGTTGGGGGAGGCGGCGATCGCCGTCGGCTGTGACGTCACCGACGGCGCCCAGGTGCAGGCCGCCGTCGACACCGCCGTCGAGGCGTTCGGCCGGATCGACATCGCCGTCAACAATGCGGGATGGAGCCATCCCAACCGACCGCTGCTCGAGATCGACTATGCGACATTCCGTAAGGTCTACGCCATCAACGTCGATTCGATCTTCCACATGACACACGCCGTCGTGCCCTACTGGCGCTCCATCGGGGGCGGGGTGATGATCAATGTAGGCAGTACGGCGGGTCTGCGTCCACGTCCGGGATTGACCTGGTACAACAGCTCGAAAGGGGCGGTCAACCTCATGACCAAGGCGCTGGCGGTGGAGCTCGCCCCTGACAACATCCGGGTGTGCGGTATTGCCCCGGTCATCGGCGCCACCGCGCTGCTGGAGACGTTCATGGGCAGAGCCGACACGCCGGACGCCCGGGCTCCGTTCATTGCCACCATCCCGATGGGTCGGCTGTGCGAACCGGCCGACGTGGCGAACGCCGCACTCTATCTGGCGTCGGATGAGGCCGAGTTCATCACCGGCGTCATCCACGAGGTCGACGGCGGTCGCACCATTTGACGGGCGGCCGACGCCGCCGGATCTACCGGGCGCCCGACGCCGTCAGATGCTCGAGGTGCCCGCCTATGTCGGCGCAGTCCGGGCAGTCGTCGGCCGGGCGGAGGCCCAGGCGGATCAACCGGCTGTAGATCGTGCAACCGAGGCAGTAGCCGGCGAACGCCTCGAGCGAGGCGGCGGCGGTGAGGGCGACGATGATCACCGCGGCCGACGTCGTCGATCCCGACACGTGGGCGATCGAGGCGGCGGTGGTGAAGGCGGCGCCGATGCCCTGGGCGAACCGTTTGGGCGGCCCGTTCACGAACCGATGCCTGATCGGGAGGCGGGGGGTGATGATCCCGGTGACAAGTCGCCCGAGCGGACTCAGGGTGGGGCCGGTCAACACCCGGGCCAAGAAACCGTACGTCATGGCCGCCAGGACGACGCCCCAGCCGGTGGCGAGATAGACGGCGGCCATCGCCACCACTCCCGTGGCGACAAGGCGAGCGGACGTCTCGTTGACCGGATTGGGGAAGCTGAACAGCCGCCCGACACGAGATTTCATGACCATGGCTCCTAAAACCCGACTAAGCTGATCGACTATTCCTAGTATCCAGCCTTTTGCTCGGATTCGTCCGTGACATCGAGCACATCTCTCATGCCAGAAGCCCGACCATCGATCCTGTTCTTCCACGCCCACCCGGATGACGAGGCCATCTTCACCGGCGGCACGATTGCCCGCCTCACGGCCCTCGGCGTCGGTGTCACCGTGGTCATCGCCACCGACGATCACGACTCATCGATATCCGACTGCCGAACGCGACGGCTGGAAGCGGAGGCGGCCGCCGCCACACTCAAGGTCGATCGGCTGGAGTTCCTCGGCTATCCGGACTCGGGTCTCGGCCCCAAACCGGCCCGGGGCAGCTTCGCCGCCACACCAACGGAAGAGGCGGCCGACCGTCTGGCCGGAATCGCCGTCGGCGTCGGGGCCACGGCCATCGTCACCTATGACGCCGGTGGCATCTACGGTCATCCCGATCACCTGGCCGTTCACCGGGCCGGTCTGGTCGCAGCCCGAGCCGCCCAGGTCCCGACCGTCTACCAGGCCACGGTCGACCGGGAGCATCTCCACTTCGTGGCCACCCATGTCGTCGGACACGCCGTCGAAGCCCTGATGCAGGCATCCAGCGCGGATCGACCCGAAGGGATGCTGGCCGATGCCCTGGCCCGACCGATCGACGGCAAGCTCGCAGGCGGCACACCGACGGTGCTGATCGACACCACCGTCGACGTGTCGGACGTACTCGACCGAAAGCGGGCCGCCATGGCCGCCCACGTCAGCCAGATCCCGCCCGATTCCGAGGTGATGCTGCTCGACGATGTCGCGTTCGCCGCGGTGTATGGTCACGAATGGTACGTGCGCTCCGGCCCGTCGACCATGCTCGATCAACTCACGATCCCATAAACTCTCGCCCGAAAACTTGCGCTCGACGGTGACTTGCCGATGAGATGGGTACAAGTCCCTAGTTCGGTGGGGACCCGCACACCCGAGGTGGAGCCGATGAATCCCGAACTGGTTCGAGCCGGTTTTTCGCTGAGCGCCGTCGCTCTCATCGCGGGCGCCGCGATTCTTTTCATAACCGGATCCGCCCGTTCGCTCGGTGAAGCCTTCCGGGAGTCGATCGAACCGACACTGGCCCAGATTCGAAGTCGCACCACTCGATCCCGATCCGAGCTGGCCGACCTGTCGATTCTGGTGGCCATCGGCCTGTCCATGCTGAACATTCTCGGGGGCAACCCCGTGGTTGGCACCATCGTGGCGCTGGTGCTGTACCTGGCCCGACCGTCGATCCGCCGCGCCACCCGCCACGAACACCGACTGATGGCCCTTGGCGGTTTCTTCAGCCTCGATCTCATCATCGGGGCCTACCTTCCCTTCGTGCTGGCCCACGTGATGATGTTCGACTGGCTGATGGCGTTGTGTCTGTTCGCAGTGGTGCTGGCGCTGAGTTGGCCGGCCGGCGGCGGGGAGACCGTCCCCGGTCGGCGCTGGCAGCTGGCGCCGGTCGCCGGCTGAACCGCCGACCACGCTTGCCCGATTGTCGCCAAGGCGGTACACACGAGGCATGCGTGATGTGGGGACCTGGATCGACGAGGCCCGCCGGGAGGCGGTCGAGGCCGTTGCCCGGCCCGGGGATTGGCTGACCGCGGCCGAACGACTCGATGTGTGGCGGGAGGCTCGCCGAGCCGACCATGATCCGATCGATCGCGCCCGGCGGGCCGCCATCACCCCGGCGGCGGTGACCGATCGGCACCCGGCCTCGGGTCACCTGGCGGCCGACGCGGTCGACGTGGTCCATCGGGTGGCGACCGATCCCGGACGGCTGACCCGGGCCTGGGCCGACGAGCGGATCGCCGCACTCGGTGTCGAAACCTACACCGAGCTGGTCGGTGTCACCGCGATCGTGCGCTGCCTCGACACGTTCGCTGTGGCCGCCGGCGAGGAACCCGTCGAGCCGCCTCCGCCGGTTGATGGCGAACCGGCTCGTCATCGACCCGACGATGTCGGCGACGTCGGGGCCTGGGTCCCCCAGTCGGTCGACAAGACTCTGGCCAATGTAAGCCGGACGCTGTCGCTCGTTCCCGAGACCAACCGGGCGTGGCGGGGTCTGGTCAACGCGCACTATTCGCGGGGCGACGAGTTCCTCGACTTGAACTGGGACCGCTCCCTGACCCGGGTTCAGGTGGAAGCCGTGGCCGCCCGAACTACGGCCGAGCTCGACTGCTTCTACTGAACGACCTCCCATGTGGTGCTGCTCCGTGAGAGCAGCCGGGTGCTGGGACAGGAGATCGACGTCGACGCCGTGGTCGACGGCGGTAGGACGGCGTTGGGCGGCGACTACGGATTCCCCGCCGCAGCCGAACTGCTGGCGTTCGCGTCGGCGGCCAATCGGGTGGCCAATCCGGCGATGGCGGCGGGCGGCGACGACGGGAGCGCCACGTCCGACCCGACGGCAATCCTGGCCGAGGCCCGCCGGCAGCTGGTGGCCGTTGTGGGACCCGAAGGTCTGCTGGAGGCGGCGGCGACCGTGGCCGCCTTCAATGGGCTGGTACGAGTGGCCGACGGTACCGGGATCGAACTCGACGACGCCATGATCGTGGCATCAGCAGAGGTCCGCGCCGATCTCGGCCTCGACGCCATGACCGGTTCGGCGAACACCCGCCGCCTCGACGTCTTGCCGACGGCCGGCGGGGCGCCGTCGGAGTCCACCGAAGGCCGAGTGCGCTCGCTCTTCGCCGACGCCGGGTAGCGCCCCGAACGGGGTCAGCCCAGGGCGAGGAGGATGTCGGCCAGAGCCTTGGGGTGGCTGAACGGGATCATATGGGTGGCGGCGATCTCGTGGTACGACCACCGGTCCGAGGATCGGGCCCGGGCCGCCGCCTGGTGGAAGGCCGAGTCGGAGGCTTCGCCCGGATCGGCCGTGGCCTTGATGTAGGTGAGAGAGAACGGCCATTCCTCCAACGGTTTCGACAGACGCACCGGCTGGGTGACCGTCCCCAGCGGTTGCTCGACCCGGCGGGCGTCCGACCAGGCGGTCAACTCGGGGGTGTCCAGCTCCCGGGGTAGGGCGGCCATCAGCCAGTCGTTGACCGGGCCGCCGTCGGGCGCCACCCACACCGGACTGGGATCGGAACCGGGCACGAAAAGCTCGATGGCCGACTGACCGTCGTCGGGCACGAAGGCATCGAGGTAGACGAGGTGGCGGACCCGGTCGCCGATGTGGTCGAGCGCCCCTGTCACCACCATGCCGCCGTAGGAGAAGCCGACGAGCACGATGTCGCGCACGTCCTCGTAGACGATGGCGTTCACCAGATCCCGCACGTGGAGGTCGAGGTCGATCATCGGATGGGCCAGGTGCGACCGTTCCCCGATCCCGGTCAGTGATGGGGTCTGGACCTCATGGCCGGCCTGCCACAGGAGCGGGCGGACGAACTTGAACCCGTAGGACCCACCCCAGGCTCCGTGACACAGTACATAGGTGCTCATGACTCTGCGCTCATGTCGATCAGCGTAGATGGTTGGGGTCGGCGCCGCTTCGTCCCGGTGCCGGCGGGCCAGTGCCCCCCTGCGGTGGAACCACCTCGGTTCGTCAGGTGTTCTGGGGTTCCCCCGTCCCAGTTCCGGGTCCGGGGAACCCCAGAACGAGTCGGGTTGCCGCCACGGGATCGGTGCGGGTGGGGCGAAACGCCGATGCCGGTACGCTGGAGAACCGCCGTTCCGGACGGCCTCGGGCCACCGGGCCCCACCAGGTCGGAGCATGCGTGCAACAACAAACAGCCCCATGATCAGCAGATCAGGAGGCTGAACAGGTGGTGGAGCAACGGAGTTCCACCGCTCACCCTGCTCCCGAAAGTCTCGGGAGCCCCGGCAGACCCGGGTCCATAGGGAGGTAGAAGCCCGCCTATGAGGGCATACGAGTTAATGGTCATTTTCAACGCCGACACGGAAGAGTCGGCCGTTCAGACCTTAATCAACCGGCTCGAGAGCATGGCCAAGGAGGCCGGGGGAACGCTCGAGAAGTCCGAGAAGTGGGGCGTTCGCGAGTTCGCCTACGAGATCAACAAGGCCCGTGAAGGGTTCTATGTCGTCTTGGAGTTCATGGCTCCCAACGCGCTGACCGAGCTCGATCGCGTTCTGCGCCTCGCGGATGACGTCATCCGCCACAAGTTCATCCGCCTGCCGCTCGACGAGGCTCATCGTCGGGGCCTGGCCGGCGTGACCGCCTAATAAGGGAGACGAACTCCATGGCTATCGACAACACAGTGACCATCACCGGCAACGCCACCCGGGAACCGGAGCTCCGCTTCACCCCTTCCGGGCAGGCCGTGGCCAACTTCGGGGTGGCGGTGAACCGCCGCTGGCAGAACCGGCAGACCCAGGAGTGGGAGGAGTCGGTTTCGTTCTTCGACGTCACCTGCTGGTCCACCCTGGCCGAGAACGTTGCCGAGTCGGTGGCCAAGGGCACCCGTGTCACGGTGGCCGGCCGCCTCGACCAGCGGAGCTGGGAAACCCAGGAGGGTGACAAGCGCTCCAAGGTCGAGATCGTGGCCGACGATGTGGCCGTCAGCCTTCGCTGGGCGACCGCCGATGTGATGCGCAACGAACGCCCCGACGGAGGAGGCGGCGGTGGCCGACCCTCCGGCGGTGGTGGAGGTGGCAATCGCCCTGGTGGCGACGACGGCCCCCCGCCCTACAACCCCGATGAAGAACCCTTCTAGAGAGCAAGACTCAAGGACTCCAAGGAACGAGCGAAATGGCTAAAGGAAACTCCCGCACCAAGCGGATGAAACCCAAGGACTCCGGGCGCCGGACCAAGAAGAAGATCAGCCCCCTGTCCTCCGACAACGTAGGCTACGTCGACTACAAGGACGTTGACCTGCTCCGGCGATTCATGTCCGACCGGGCCAAGATCCGGTCCCGTCGAGTGACCGGCAACGATTCCCAGCAGCAGCGTGAAGTGGCCCGGGCCATCAAGAACGCCCGCGAGATGGGCCTGCTGGCCTACACGAGCCGGGTCACCACCCAGCGTCGCGGCGGCCGTCGCGACGATCGTGACGGCGGAGGCCGTGACGGCGGCCGGCGTGATGATCGTCCATCCCGCAGCCGCGACGACGACGCCGAGAACGACGACGCCGAGAACGAAGACTTCGGGAACGAAGACTTCGGGAACGAGGTCGAGATCGACGACGTGAACGAGACGGTGGAGGCCTGAGGATGCGAGTAGTCCTGCACGAATCCATTGAGGGTTTGGGCAACCGGGGCGACCTCGTCGAGGTGGCCGACGGCTACGCCCGCAACTCCCTCATTCCCAAGGGGCTGGCCCAGCAGGCGAGTTCCGGTGTCGAGGCTCAGGCCGACGCGATGAAGCGGGCCTGGCAGTTGAAGAACGCCAAGGACCGCGACGCGGCCGAAGAGGTGGCCAAGCTGCTCGTCAGCACCCCCATCGAGATCTCGGCCCGGGCCGGGGCCGAAGGCAAGCTGTTCGGTTCGGTGACGTCCTCTGACATCGCCGAGGCGATCAACGCCAAGGCCGGCGTCGAGCTGGATCGTCGGATGGTCAATCTCGACGACTCCATCCGGGCTCTCGGCAGCTACAACGTGATGGTCAAGCCCCATCCCGAGGTCGAGTTCCCGGTCACCGTGACGGTGGTCGAGGAAAGCTAACGACCCGGCCCGGCACTTGTCCGGGCCCTCTTCCTAACCGGCACCGACCATTGATCCACTCGGAGATCGATGGTCGGTGTTGGTTGTTTTGGTCCTGGTCCCGCCGGCGGTCCGAACGTGGGTGGATGTGCCTATCCGATGGTCATCCCCAGGTGCGGATAACTCGAGGTGGACAGCGCCTGCTGCTTGTCCACTGTTTATCCACAGATAGTGTGGGTGGTTGTCGGCTCAACCTGGATCGTGCTCCTTTTGGAGGATTTCCCGGACTGGTTACCCACAGGATTCGACCCTCCGCCCACAAGCTTGCGGTTGTTGTCCCCAGGGTGTCCCGAAATGATCCCCAGATTGTCGGTCGAGTTCAGTTCGTTCCTGACGATTGATGACGGACCGAGCACCGCCGCGAAGGGAGGTGTTTCCACGCGATATTCACAGGAGATCCAGAGGTTACGGCACTAGGAATCCACAGGCGGTGTGGGCGATGATGGACGCCGAGGAAGCCTTCGGCGCGGGTGCCGATCTCCTTGGCGTGTGTTGCGATCGGTCGTCCCCGGCGGCGTAAAAGGTCACATCACCAATCGATAATCACATCAAACATTCGATCAAGGAGCGTTATGGCCGAGCGGGCCAATGCCCCCAGACCAACACGTGTGCCGCCGAACAACCTCCGGGCGGAGGAATCGGTCCTCGGGGCGATGCTGCTGTCGCGCGAGGCGATCGCCGAGGTGGTCGAAACCCTCGATCCCGATCACTTCTACAAGCCGGCCCACGGCCATCTCTACGACGCGATCATGGGTCTCTACGGCGCCGGTCAGCCGGTCGACGCCGTCACCGTGGCCGAGGAGCTGGCCCGAGCCGGCCTGCTCGACGAGATCGGGGGACCATCGCTGCTGCTCGATCTGCAGGCCTCGACTCCGGCCATCAGCAACGCCTCGCATTACGCCAAGATCGTCGAGGAGCACGCCCTGCTCCGGCGCCTCATCATGGTGTCGAACGAGATCGCCGAGACGGCCTACGGCGTGCCCGACGACGTGGTCAAGGCGATCGACGACGCCGAGTCCCGGATGTTCGAGGTGGCCCAACGGCGCGTGACCAACACCACCGCCGAGATCAAGGATCTCCTGTCGGCCAACCTCGACCGCCTCGAACTGCTCTACGAGCGGGGAGATGCCATCACCGGGTCGAGCACCGGCTATATCGACCTCGACGAGATGCTCGCCGGCCTTCAACCCAATGCGCTGTACGTCATCGGGGCGAGGCCGGCGATGGGCAAGACCGCATTTGGGCTGGGCATGGCTGCGAACGCGGCGATGAAGGACCAGAAGCCGGTGCTGATCTTCTCCCTGGAGATGAGCCAGCTCGAGCTGTCCCAGAGAATCCTGTGTTCCGAGGCGTTGGTCGATTCGAGCCGGGTCCGCACCGGCAAGATCGGCGAGGCCGAATGGACCCGCATCAGCCACGCCGTCGGTCGGCTGGCCGAGGCGCCCATCTTCATCGACGACAACCCGCACACCTCGGTCATGGAGATCCGGGCCAAGGCCCGCCGCCTCAAGAGCCGGGTCGGCGATCTCGGCATGGTGATCGTCGACTACATCCAGCTGATGAGCGGTCGCTCCAACGCCGAGAGCCGCCAGGTCGAGGTGTCGGAGATCAGCCGTGGTCTGAAGATCCTGGCCCGTGAACTGGAGGCCCCGGTGGTCGCCCTGGCCCAGCTCAACCGGTCCCTGGAACAACGGGTCGACAAGCGCCCGATGCTGTCGGACCTCAGGGAAAGTGGAAGCCTCGAGCAGGATGCGGACGTCGTGATGTTTCTGTACCGAGACGAGGTGTACGACGACCAGTCACCCGACAAGGGCGTGGCCGAGGTCATCGTGGCCAAGCACCGCAACGGGCCGGTCGGTAGGGTGCGTCTGGCATTCCGGGGTCAATACACCCGTTTCGACAACATGGCCCGCTCGCTTCCCGGTACGGGGCCGCCGCCGTCCGACGATGGTGGAGGTGGAGACCCGGGCCCGGACTTCTAGCCGTCCGGTTGCACGAACACCGCAGGTGGTGGGGCGTCGGGCAAGGTGGAGTTGTCGGCCCCCGAGTTCGGCGGCGCAATCCAGGCCGCCACCGTGAACGCCAGCGCGGCGGCCGCCGCAACCAGCAGAAGGGCCCTGAACAACAGGGTGCTGTTGTGGACGGCGTTTCGTGACGTGGTCTGCCGCGAAGTCGATGGCGGCGTCGACCACTCTTGATCGACGGCCCCGACCGGTGTCGGCGCCCCACGTGACGCCGTGGTGGTCGCCGTGTCGGCGTCGCCCAGATGCCCGGCGCGCCCGGCCGTCGAGTGACGCGTCGGCCGAGCGGTGCGATTCGGCGTCTTGGTTGGGACTGGGCGAGAGGCCATCGGTCTAGTCTTCGGCCTCCGGGCCGGGAATCTTGATGGGTGGTACCACCCGTCAGTTGAAGAGCGAAACCGCCGCCCAGATCACCACGACCAGGCCGATGGCGATCTGCACCAACGACCGGCCGAGCGGCGGTCGCTCCAGCTCGCCCTCCCCGATCTCGCCCTTCGGATTGATCAACGCCGTAGCGGTGCCGATCGTCAGCGCGCCGCCGACGGCGAGCATCAGCCAGACGAGAATGTCTTCTCCCAAAAATTCGCTCAAGTCTCAGAGGTTATCCGACGATGCTTGTAGCACCGGTGGCCATCACCCTCACCGGGAACTAGGGCAACTGAGTGGGAGGCGTCACTCCTCCACACGCATCGCCACGGCTCTTCGGAGCCGACGCCCGGCGCCTCCTACTCAGGGCCCATGGTTCATCCCCGTCCTCGGCCTCCGGGCCCGGGCTCTCCACCCGGCGTCAGACCGGATCGAGATCAGCGGGCGAAACCGTCTCCGAGACCGAATCGACGGTCAGGATCTCCACCCGCGTGGTTCCGAGAATCCGCCGGAAGACGGCGGCCCCGCTCGGATCGTGGAAACAGAACTGGGCCCGGCGGCCCCAGCGTTGGTCGACCCCGTCGGTCAACGATCGGGCCTCCCAGCATCGGATGTCGATCGGGATCAGGGGAAAGTCGGCCAGTACATCGGCAGGGTCGATGGCGACGATCCGGTGTGTGGCGGTCGGGCCGACCACCGCCTGTTCGACGGCTGCCATGGGCTGGTCGGCCGCGCCGCTGGTGGGCGGACCGTTGTCGGCCGCGCAGATGAACCTGGCGTCCTGCCGCAGACAGGTTCGGCGACCCTCGACCGGGTCGACGACGGTGGCCACGTCGCCGATCTGCGTCAGCGTTCTCCCGCCGAGCCGGCTGTGGCGGTACAGCCAGACGGTTGCAGCCGGATCCTCGGTGCCGCCGGCCCGATCGGCGTCGCCGGTTGGATCGGGCCATGCCGAGGTGAAGAGCGTGTCCCGGTCGAGGACCCTACGGGTCAGTGTGCCGGTGGTCGTATGGTCGTGGTCGAGCGAACGCCGCCAGGCAATCAGGAACGTCTCGGAACCGTCGGCGGTATCCAAGACCGGAGGTGGCACAGCGGCTCTGTCGAGGCTCGATCCGGGCGGTGGCTCGGGGGCGGTCAGGGCGCCGGCCAGGACAGCCAGTGCGATCGCTCCGACGGCCGCCTCGGCGACGAGACAGCCGACGAGTACCCGACCGAGACGGGTGGGCCATGTCGCTCCACTCGGCGGCGCGTCGGACCCGGACGACGGTGGGTCCATCGTGTCGAGGGTGATGTCCTGGGTCGATGCTTCGGTGCGGTCGGCGGTTTCCAACATGGCGACATCCGAGCGGTCGATTGCGGCTCGGAACCGATTGGGGTCGGATTGGGTCTGCCCCCTGTATCGGGATTTAGGGTGTTGGAATGAGCGAAGCGCCCGAACTGATACCGGCGGCCACCGTTCTGCTGTTGCGCAACGGTGAGTCCGGCGTCGAGGTGCTGATGGTTCGGCGAAACTCCAAGATCGCCTTCGGCGGTATGTGGGTGTTCCCCGGCGGGCGGGTCGACGCTGACGATGCGACCGCAGATGGTGTCCACCCCGATGGTCGCGAACGAACCGACGCCGAGCTCGACGGCGTCGATCTCGATGACGAGGGGTTCGAGCTGTGCGGTCTCACCCCGAGTGTCGAGGATGCCGGACGGGAGGCTCGACAGGTGCTGGCGGTTTCCCGCCGGGCTGCGGTTCGGGAGGTGAAGGAGGAGACGGCGCTCGACATCGAGCCCGGATCGCTCGTGCCCTGGTCGTTCTGGGTGCCGCCACCGATGGCGATCATAGCCCGCAACGGTCCGCGCCGGCGCTTCGCCACCTGGTTCTTCGCCGTCGACGCCCCCGGGGGCGAGGTGGCCATCGACTACGGTGAGATCCACGACGACGAGTGGCTCACCCCGGCCTCCGCCCTCACCAAACACCATGCCGGACAGATCGAGCTGGCGCCTCCGACCTGGATCTCGCTCTGGCAGTTGTCCCGTCACGACTCGGTCGGTTCGGCGTTGACCTGGGCTCGCGAGAACAAGCCCCGGTTCTTCCAGACGAAACCGCTGCAGCGCAAGCCGCTCACCCTGGCCTGGGGAGGCGACGCCGCCTACGAACTCGACCCCGAGCGCGACGACGTCCTCGCCATCGACGGCGCCCGCAACCGTCTGACGATGCGGCCCGGCGGCTGGGTGTACGAGTTCAGCGGCTGACCTCGGTCAAGCCCGGTCACAGGTGTTTGAGCGCCTCGCGTTTGGAAAGGCCCGAGAGCACGGCGTCGTTGTCGGCCAAGAACCGCCGGACGGCATCGGGATCGACCCGGGCGTATTGGCGGAGCGCCCACCCAATGGCCTTCCGCGCGAAGAAGTCGCGGTGGTCGGCCCGCTGCCGGCAGTAGCGGAACAGCCGCTCGGCGTCGGTCGCCTCCTTGTAGCTCAGCTGGTGGAGAATGGCGGTCCGGTTGAGCCACAGGTTGTCGTCGTCGATCCACTGATCCATCACCGTCACCAGCTCGGGGTTGGCGGCCACGAGCGGTCCGACGGTCCAGGCGGCCAGTGAATCGACCGTGTCCCACCAGGAGTCGGTGACGATGAAGTGCTCGACGTCGGGGAGGTGCGACGGGTCGAGTTTGGCCACGTGCTTGCGGGTCAAGTTCGCCCCGACGTAGCGGAACTCGCGCTCGGGCTGGAGCCAGCACTGGTGCACGAAAGCAATGAGGTCGTCACCGTCGACGTCGTCCGCCGCCTGGAGGAACGGCTTCGACACCCGGCGCAGCTCAGCCGAGTGCAGTCCAAGAAAGGCGAACTCGTTCTTCATGTACGCCGCCATCGCCTTGATCTCGCCGGGATCCGCCGCCTCTTCGAGCACGAGGCGCAGCTTCTTGATGTCGAGGCGGGTCACACCCACATACTGACAGAGACTCGACGACTTCGTACGCGCTCGGCGACAACTCCGGGGGTTAGCCTGGCTCGGTGACACACACCCCTCAGACCCGCCCCTTCCTCGGCCGGCGGATGTTGACGATCGCCGTGATTGCGGCGGTCATGACCGGTCCCGGCCAAACCATCGGGGTCTCGGTTTTCATCGACCATCTGGTGGGGGCCCTCGACACGAGTCGGTCGCTGGTCAGCTCGGCGTACCTGATCGGAACCTTGACCGGCGCGGCGGCGATGCCTTTTGTCGGTCGCTTCATCGACCGCCGAGGGGTGCGGTTGTCGCAAACGCTGGTCGGCGTGGCGTTTGCCGTCGCGCTGGTGGTGATGGCGGGAGTCAACACCCTCCCGTGGTTGGTCGTCGGGTTCGCCGGCATCCGGATGTTCGGTCAGGGCTCGCTTTCGATGGTGTCGTCGGTGACCGTGGCGTTGTGGTTCGAGCGGCGTCGGGGGGTGGCCATGGGCATCCTCGCCACGGCTGCCGGAGCGCTGATGACGCTGGTGCCGGTTGTGCTCAACCAGGTCATCGAGGGCTTCGGCTGGCGCATCGCCTGGTTGGTGGCGGCCGTTGCCGTGGCCGTGGTCGTGGTGCCACTCGGCTGGTTCGGCCTGGTCGACCGTCCGTCGTCCGTCGGGCAGCGACCCGACGGGGACCCGTTCAATCCCGCCACTCCCGCCGACTCCGGCCTCGCCGTGGGCCCGCAGTCCGCCCCGGGATCCGCCGCCGGGTCCTACACCCGGTCCGAGGCTGCCCGCACCTCGCAGTTCTGGATTCTCGCGGTCATCGGCGTGGCCAGCGGGAGCCTCATCACCGGCCTCAACTTCCATCAGATCGACCTCTTGGGAGAGGCGGGACTGTCGTCGGGGGAGGCCGCCATCATGTTTCTCCCGCAGATTCTGGGCTCGTCGGCGGCGGCGCTCGGTGTCGGCTACGTCCTCGACCGGGTCGGCACCCGGTTCGTCCCCGCCTTCTCCATGCTGTTGCTGGTCGCCGTTCACGTCATCGCCGCCGGCCTGTCGGGGCAGGCCACGATTCTGCTGTACGCCGTCGTCCTCGGATCGGTTGGTGGCAGCGTGAGGGCAGCGCTGTCGACCATGGTGCCGGGCTACTTCGGCACCGGTCACATCGGCTCGATCCAGGGTCTCATCACCGTCGCCAACGTTGCCGGATCGGCCGTGGGGCCGGTGGTGCTGGCGGTCACCCAGTCGGCGACCGGCAGCTACCGCTCGGCCAACCTGATCTTGGCGGTGATCCCGGTTCTGGCCACGGTGGTCTGCCTGTTCAACCGGGTGCTCGAGCCCCGGGTGGGACCGGTTCCGGGCACACTGGAGGAATGTGTCGCAACATAACGATCCTGCGTGGACTCGAACCGCCGGCAACCGGTGAGGAGATCGCTGCCGGGGCCCGACAGTATGTTCGCAAGATCAGCGGTATCCGGGAGCCCTCAGCGGCGACGTCGGAGGTGTTCGAGGCTG
Organism: Acidimicrobiia bacterium; assembly: GCA_029863385.1. GTDB lineage: Bacteria > Actinomycetota > Acidimicrobiia > Acidimicrobiales > SZUA-35 > JAHELU01. The sequence continues at coordinate 15,083 of JAOTVU010000033.1, read as the reverse complement.
CGGTGGCGGCCGTGACGGCGGCCACCACCGAGCTGCTCGAATCGCTGCCGCCTCGCCGGCAACCGCCGACCACGGTTCCACCGCTGCGTCGGCTCAACCGTCGAAGTGGCGGAGCCGCCGGGCGCGCCTGACCGGTCAGCGGAGCCCAGCAAGGGCCTCCGTTTCGTCCTCGACGATGGCGGCCACCACGGCCCCCATCGAGCGGAACAGCTCGGCCGCCGTGTCGGCCGCCAGGTCACACTCGTTGACCAGCACCTGCTGCTCGTCGTGGAGGGCTCCCATCCTCTCGGCGAGAGCGGCCGTCGACTCCGCCCGAGCGGTGTCGAGCAGCCGAGCCCGCTCGTCGGCCAGCTCGGCGTAGCGCTCGAGGTTCGGGTGGGCTCCGACGGCCAGGGCCGACAGATCCCGCCACCGCTCGCCGGCGGCGCGCCACTGCCCGGCGGCATCGTTCCAGACCGGTCGGCCGGCCACCTCCGCCGCTTCGTCGAGGAAATCGGCGAACAGCGGGCGGCCGGCGTCGACCGACGTGCAGGCGTGGTTGACACAGTCGTAGAGGCGGCTGAGCCCGACGGCGGCGCGACGCCCGGATCCGAAGACGGTTTGCCAGCCCTTCTTTCCGGCGCCCGTCAACAAGGTGGACCACTTCGTGAGACCGGCCAGGCCGACGTTTGCTTTGAACTGCGGGACCGGTGGGCGGTCGAAGCCCTCGACGGCTTCGGCCACCGCCGACTCCAGCACGGCTGTCCAGTCGAGTTCATCGGGCACGGAATCCACCACCACCATCCGGTGCTTGCCCGCCCGGTAGGCGGCTCGTGCCGCGTCGAACGCAGCCCGTTCCACCGGCAGCGGCTCGGGAGACCGATCGTCGAGCCACAGTCGGCCCGAGTTCGGGTCGACGCCGACGACGCCGACGACATGCGGCGACATGCCGGACATGTCCCGAGGCAGCCCGTGGTAGGGCAAGCCGCCGGCACCGACCGTACACAGCGCCGGTCGGCCGTCGGCCAGTGCCTGGTCGAGTGTGGTCGCCGCCTTCTTCGCCCCGGTCGTCTCGGTGATGGTCGTCGTCACACCCAGTCGATCGAACAGGGCCTGGCAGAACGGATCGGGCATCGACCGGTTGCGGGCGACGATGGTCATCGTCGGGATGTCGCCGTACTCGAACACGCCGTAGAGAAATCCGACTCCACCGGCCAGGCCGAACGCCAGCGCCTCGCTGATCGGTTGGCCTTCCGGGCCCCCCAGACCGGTGTTGACGCAGAGATTTCGGGCCGCCGCCAGGTCAGGCTGTGAGCCGCCGACGGTGTTGATCCGGGACAGAAGGCCGGGCACATCGAGGGCGGCGGCCAACCCGGTCGTTCCCGACCGTCCGCCGCCGGCGGCCAGCACGTGGGCTCGGGCGGTCGAATAACGCTCGCCGGTCTTCTCCATACGTCGCCGGACGAGGGTCTTGAAATCGCGGTTCCTGGTCATCATCGATCTCCGTTCGCTCCCCACATCGTCACTCACGCATCAGCCACCCCTGAGCTGAGCCACGATGCGGGTACGACGCTGTGCGCCGCTCGTCGAAGTTCGATAGTGAAACGGTTGAACCACCGAGCGGAAGAGACGACTCTCCTTTGCCCCTCACGCCGGCCCGGGTGGAAGCCGCAATGGGGGTTGGGCGACGCTCGTCGCCACCCCCAACCGTACCCGAAATTCGCAGCTCAGGTGACGGTGAGAGTCACCTGGGTTGCGCAGAACGGAAAACAGCCGGCACCAGCGGCGTCCTACACGAGGAACGGCACGCCGAGTCGCTCGAACAGATGGCCGACGAAGCGCAGCGTGAGGCCCCACAGAACCTGGCCGTCGCCATCGAGTCGAATCCCGGGAAAACTCGCCCCCGCCGCCGGGAAGTAGTAGTCGATGTGGCGGGCGGGGTCGGCCAGATGGGGCAGCGGGACCCAGACGGTGTCGGCCACCTCGTAGTTGGGGGACAGGCTCGGTGTCTCTCCGTCGAGCCAGTAGGCGTGTGCCGAGACGAGGACGAGCCGATTGGTGGCGCGCCCGCCGTCGAGTTCGGCGAGCGTGCCGACCGCGTGGTCCGGTCCGAGTTCGAGGCCGATCTCCTCCCGGGTCTCGCGCATGGCCGTTGACTCCGGGCTGGCGTCGGTCGGATCGGTGCGCCCGCCGGGAAACGCCATCTGCCCGGACCATGGATCACCGAGGCGCTCGGCCCGTTGAATCAGCAGCAGTTCGGTTGCGTCGGCCCCGGGTCGGAATATCGCCGCGACGGCGGCCCGGTGAATCGGTTCCTCGAAAGGAATCGACGGCTCGTAGTGGGAGTCGAGCAGATCCTCGAGACGGTGCCGGTCGAGAGTCCGGATGTCGGTGCCTGTAGCTGATCCGTCGGTCATGACCGTGCCGCGGCCTCCCCGAGCACGTTCAGCGCTGTGTCGATGTCATCGGCCGAGACGTCGAGGTGGGTGACCATGCGTGACTCCCGACCCCAGATCGCGAGAAGAATGTCGTTGGCCGCGGCGGCTTCGCCCATGGCCTCGACCGCCGGTCCGAGGTCGGCGAAGACCATGTTGGTGTGGCGCCCCTGGATCTCGACGCCGGGAATCCCGGCCAGCCCGTCGGCCAGGCGCTGCGCATTGCGGTGGTCGTCGACCAGTCGATGCAGGTGATGGTCGATGGCGTGCAGGCCCGCCGCGGCGACGATCCCGGACTGCCGCATCGCACCGCCCAGCATCTTTCGAATCCGGAAGGCGCGGTCGATCAGCTCCTGTGACCCGGCCAGTACCGATCCGACCGGAGCGCCCAGTCCTTTCGACAGGCAGACCGACACGGTGTCGAACCCGTCGGCCACCTCTCGAGGCGTGACCCCGAGGTCGGTGGCCGCATTCCACAGCCGTGCGCCGTCGAGATGCAAAGACAGCCCGTGTTCGGTGGCGAAGTCGATCATCTGCTTGTGGTAGGCGAGCGGCAAGGCCATGCCGTTGTGGGTGTTCTCGACGCACACCAGCCGAATCGGGGCGAAGTGTGGATCGTCGGGTGTGATCGAGTCGGCCAGCTGATCAAGGTCGAACCGACCGTTGTCCAGGAGGGGGAGCGGGTGGGGTTGCACGCTGCCGAGCACGGCGGCGCCCCCGGCCTCGTAGTGGTAGGTGTGAGCTCGCAGCCCGACGAGGAACGAGTCACCCCGGGCGCAGTGGGCCATGACGGCGCACAGATTGCCCTGCGTACCGGAGGTGACGAAGAGGGCGGCTTCCTTGCCGAGCAGCTCGGCGACCCTGGCCTCGAGTGCCTTGACGGTGGGATCGTCGCCCCACACATCATCGCCGACCTCGGCCTGGGCCATGGCCGTCCTCATCGCCGCCGAGGGTCGGGTCACGGTGTCGGAACGAAGATCAATCACCTCTTCATCCTGGCAGCAGATGCCGCCGATTCAGACCACGGGGCGGACTTCGGTGGTCGGGGTCGGCGCCGGCCGAACCGGCCTGGGGCCGCGGTCGTCCTGGTGACCGATGCGGGTCCACCGGTTGGTTGGCGAATGGTCAAGGAGATTTGTTGACTTAGGCAGGTGCAGCAACAAGCAGATTGATCCAAATAGAGGACTGGATAAATCACCCAATTAGTTGTAAACAGTGATAGCTACTACTAGAAATGTAGGAGCGGGTGGGATGTTTCCGCCGACATCCCTCCCGCTCTTACAGCCGCTAAGCGTGGCTGTTGCCGCCGCTCCTGTGGGTGCAGTCCTTTCCCCCCAATCAACCGGACTGCACCCACAGGAACATCCTTCGAGCGTTCAGCCGGCAGCGGCCGCCGGGGGCCTGTGACATCGAAGTCCGGTCTGAAGGTGGTCACTCCGAGTCGGTGCACATCCGAGTACATTGCGCTGATGGCAACGGTGCTCGTCTTCCATCATGCGCTCGGTCTGACCGAGGGAATCAAGTGGTTTGCGCAACGGCTGGAGGTCGCCGGCCACCGTGTGGTCCTACCCGACCTGTTCGACGGGGCCGTGTTCACCTCCGTCGACGACGGCCTGGCTCATGCCGAGTCCGTCGGCTTCGACGTCATCATCGACCGCGGGGTGCAGGCGGCCGCCGCCGTGGCCGGGCGGTTCGTCGTGGCCGGATTCTCGCTCGGAGCGATGCCGGCGCAGAAGGTGGCCCAGTCCGCCGGCGGTTCAGTGAGCGGTGCCGTGCTCTACCACAGTGCCGTTCCGCCGGAGTTCTTCGGCTCATCGTGGCCGACCGGTCTGCCACTGCAGATCCACATAACCCTCTCCGATCCGTGGGCCGAGGAGGACGTCGACGTCGCTCGGGAGCTGATCGGGACGGCAGGCGCCATGGTCTTCGAATACCCCGGAACCGGCCACCTCATCGCCGATCCGACCAGCGCCGATTTCGATCCGGATGCCGCCGAGCTCATCGTCGAGCGGACCCTCACCTTCCTCGGCGCGATTCCCCGACAAGCCGAACCTGCGGCCTGAGCCGCTCCACCCGAATCGCCCGGCTGCCGGCGCATGGTCACCCGGGCCGGACGTCTCATCTCGGCCCCCGATCCGCCGACTGAATCGATGTGTTTGCACGTCCGACGCTTCGCCTCCTCGCCGTCTGGCTTCTCGCCGGGTTGTCATCGTGGCCGGCGCAGTCGAATGACGGCCCAAGTCGGGTGCTCGACGACGACCGACCCGTCGTCTACCTGACCTTCGACAACGGCCCCGGACCGCGGACGCCCGAGTTCCTCGATGTCCTCGACCGGTGGAACGCCAAAGCCACGTTTTTCGTGATCGGCGGCAACGCCCGGAACAGTCCGGACATGCTGACCGGAATCGTCAGTCGCGGTCATGCGGTCGGCAATCACAGTTGGTCACACCGCGATCTCACGGAACTCCCTCCGCTCGAGGCGCTGACCGAGCTGCGGGCGACCAACCGCCTCGTGGCCGAGACGGTCGGGCGGACGATGCGCTGCTGGAGGCCCCCGTTCGGGAGGAACAACGACGAGCTGATACGGCTGGCCGCGACGGCCGGACTCAGCAACGAGAGCTGGATTCCGTCCGGTCGCTGGGACGTCGACACGATCGACTGGAAGTTCGGTTACGAGTTCGTGCTGTCACGGCTGGAGACCGTCGAGGCCGGAGACGTCGTGCTCATGCACGGTGGCATGAATCCGGACCCCGAGGATCTGGCCGCCCTCATGACCTGGCTGCTGGCCAACGGTGACGACTACCGGTTCGAGGCGATCCCGGGTTGCTCGCCCGACACGATCACCTCGCCGCCGCCGGGATCTCTCGCCGCCTCCGACCCGGCGACCCGTTACCTCACCACCGACCCCGACCTGTGGTTCCAGATCCAGCGGGGCTCGGCCTATCTGAGCGCCTTCGGCACGGCTCGCTGATCCCTCAGCCGGGTCGCGCCAACAGCATCTCGTAGAGTTGCCGGTTCTCGTCGTCGAAGCAGGCGAACACGATGTCGGTGTAACGATGATCCGGGGTCGACTCCAGCCATTCGACGACCGCGTCCAACGCAACCGCTGCGGCCAGCCGCTTGGGGAAGCGATAGACGCCGGTGCTGATGTTGGGGAAGGCGATGGAGCGCACGCCGTGTTCCAGACCCAGTTGGAGGCAACGTCGATAACACGACGCCAGCGTCTCCTTCATCGCCTCCTCCTCACCGGGATCCCAGATCGGCCCCACGGCGTGGATGACGAGCCCGGCCGGCAACTCACCGGCGTCGGTGACCACCGCGTCGCCGGGTGCACAGGGTCCCTGGGCGGCGACGATCGCCTTGCACGCGTCGAGGATCGTCGGACCCCCCGCTCGATGGATCGCCCCATCGACCCCGCCTCCTCCCATCAACGACGAGTTGGCGGCGTTGACGATGGCGTCGACGTCGAGGGTGGTGATGTCGTCCGACGTGACCGAGAGCCTGGGAACCGGAACCGAGGGCATCGGTGGATTCTACGTCGCGGTTTTCGGGGCCGGCATCCCAACGGTGTAGGCGTCCATCGACAGCGAACCGGCCAGGTAGCCGTCGACGATCGACGTCATCGGCTCGTCGGCGGCGGCCGCCAGACCGGCGGCATAGACCATCGGGAGGTAGTGGTCGGGGGTTGGGACGGCCGGACGGTAGTCGGGCGAATCGTTCATCGACCCGATGAGCGACGGGTCGTCGGTCAGGATGTCCCGGACCGCTTCGTTGAACCGGATCGCCCAGTCGAAACCCACCTCGCCGAGCTGGAACTGCACCGCCCGTAGGTTGTGCACGATGTTGCCGCTCCCGACAATCAGGATTCCGTCGTCGCGCAGGGGAGCAAGGCGTCGACCGAGATCGAAGTGGTAGTCGAAACTCTTCGAGGCATCGATGGCGAGTTGGACGACGGGGATGTCGGCCTCGGGGAAGGCGTGGACGAGCACCGACCAGGTGCCGTGGTCGATTCCCCAGCTGTCGACATCCGCGCCGACCCAGGTCGGCTTCACGGTTTCGGCGATCTCGTCGACCAGTTCCGGCATGCCCGGCGCCGGGTACTGCATGGCGAACAGCTCGGGCGGGAATCCGAAGAAGTCGTGAATCGTCTTGGGCTTGGCCATGGCGGTGACGGCGGTGGCGTTGATGTACCAATGCGCCGACACGCACAGGATGGCCCGCGGCCGGGGCACGGCGTCACCGAAGACGCTGCCGAACGCCCGCCACGCTTCGGTGTAGCGGTTTGTCTCGAGCGCGTTCATCGGGCTTCCGTGGCCGAGGAACGCCGCAGGCATGGTGGTTGTGGGACTAGCCATCCGACACCTCCTGGTACGGTTCCCAGGTTACGTCGGTTCCGCCGTCATAGATGTCGTCGACGATCTCGGGGGCGATCATCGACCGCCAATCGGGCTCGGTTTCGAAGACGCCGACCTCGGTGAGCGCCGACACCTCGGCGCCGAGACGGTCGAGGTCGATCTGGCCGTAGCCCTCACCCTCCGGTGTCAGTGACACCACGAGATCCCGTTCGACCTGCCAGCGGGGGATCTCGGTGTTGTCGCCGAGGAACGAGCCCTGGTTGGTGGCGATTCGGTCGAGGGCGTGCTGGACGGCGGCGTCGGGGTTGTCGATCGAGAACCGCATGGCCCGCAACGACGCCCGCATGAAATCCGACACCACCTCGGGGTGCTCGGCCAGGAAATCCTCGCCGACCACCAGGAGACCGAACGACGAGGGGACGCCGGCGTCGAGCGGATCGAACATCCGGTACTCGAACCCGGCGTTGTCGAGCTGGATGGGCTCGTTGCTCTTGTAGACGGGCAGGGCGTCGATACCGAGCTCGAAGCCGGCCATTGGATCGAAGGTGTCGAGCAGCAGCTCCTCGAAACTCGATCGGTCGACCCCGGCCTCACCCAGCATCGTCTGGAGCGAGAAGGGCAGGTCACCCTTGATGCCGACCACCCTGCCCGACAGATCGTCGAGCGTCTCGATGTCGGAGTCGGCGGGAACGACGAGGGCCTCGATGGCGGTCTTCCCGTAGTGGGCGAGGGCCACCAGGCCGGCGTCGCCGTCGACGTTGGCCTTGACCACCTCGCCGAACGAGCCGGCGTTGGCGAACTGGGCCTCTCCGGATGCGACCAGGGTGTGGTTCTGGGGGGCGAACCCGGGCTGGATCTCGACGTCGAGGCACAGCTCGTCGTAGTAACCCTCGGCCTCGGCCACGATCGGGTCGAGGATGCCGGGGGAGGCCGCGAAGTCGAAGCCGGTCACCACGGTGATCGTGCCGACGGCTGCGTTGCGCTCGCAGGGATCGCCCGAGGCCGTATCGCCGTCCGAAGCCGTGTCGTCGCCGCAGGCTGCGGCGAGCAGCGCCAGAGCAACCATCCCGGCGACGATCCCCACCACCGGCCGAACCGTCGTTCTGTGCGCCCTGCGCCCGGAAACCCGGGCGTGGGGCGCACGGTTGGGTGTTGGGAGGGTCATGGATTCTCTCTCCTGTACGCCGGATGCCAGTGCAGCACCCGGCTCTCCAAGGCCAAGACGGCGAAGGTCCCGACGATACCGAAGCCGGCGAGAATCACGATGCAGGCCCAGGCCGTGTCGGGATTGATGCTGACGAGTGCCCGCCGGAACTGGTACCCCAGCCCCGATGTCGAACCGCCGTAGAACTCGCTGATGACCGCCCCCACCAGCGACAGTGACACGCAGATCCGGCCGGCGGCGAACGTGTCGGCCAGGGCGTGGGGAATTCGGAGACGGCGGTAGACCTCGAACCGGGAGGCGTCGACCGAACCGGCGACGTTGAGCAGATCCTGATCGACCGAACGAAGCCCGGTCAACATGTTGGTGGTGAAGGGCACGAACACGAACAGGGCGACGATCAGGGCCTTCGGCCAGATGCCGAATCCGAACCAGATCAGCAGGATCGGGGCCAGCACCACAATGGGGGTCGACTGGAGGATGATGATGCCGGGCCACGACAACCGTTCCACCAGCGAACTGTGCGCCATCAGCGAGGCGGCGACCGCAGCGGCGAGGAACCCGATCAGCAAACCGAGCACGGCCTCGGCGAGCGTGACCCAGGTGTTGGAGGCGAAGAACCCGGGGTCGGCGGCAATGGCGGCCAGCACATCGCTCGGCCGGGGGAGCGCGATCGCCCGGATGTTGAAGATGCGGGTGACGAGTTCCCAGAGAATGAGCAGCCCGAGCACGGCAGCCACTGGGGCGACGAGGCGCGACACCGTGCGCGACGCCCTGATCACGAGCCGTGTCCGATCATGAGCCGTGTCCGATCATGAGGCGCCCTTCTGGATCTCGGGCACGGTCTCGGACTCCCCGGCCAAGAGGATCCGTCGGATGGCGGCCGCATGTTCCCGGAACGCCCGGCTGTCCTCGATGCCGCTGAGGCGGGGCCGCTCCAATCCGATCGGTATGTCGGCGGCGACAGTGCCCGGAGCGCCCTGCAGGACCACCACACGGTCCGACAGTTTGATGGCCTCGTCGATGCTGTGGGTCACGAAGACAACGGTCGGACGCCGAAGCCGCCACAACTCGATGAGAAGGGTCTGCATGTGGTGGCGGGTCACCTCGTCGAGCGCGTTGAACGGCTCGTCCATCAGCAGCAGCGACGGTTCGATGGCGAAGGCGCGGGCCAGCGCCACCCGTTGCTGCATACCGCCGGAAAGCTGGTGGGGGAGAAGCTCGCCCTCCTCGCCCAACTCGACCCGGTTCAGCCACTCGCCGATGGTTGCGCCATCGAGGCGCCGACCCTTCCACGGGCCGAGGCGGTCGAGTAGCGCCACGTTCTCCGAAACCGATTTCCACGGCAGCAGCGCCGGCGACTGGGGAACGAGACCGATGACACCCCGGCCCCGTACGACGTCGGGATCCTCACCGCCGACGGTGAGGGTGCCACCGGTCGGTGTGTCGAGGCCGCCGATCAGGCGGAGCAGCGTCGACTTCCCGCATCCGGAGGGGCCGATCACGCTGAGGAACTGGGAGGCCGGCACTCGGAGATCGACGTTGTCGAGCGCGGCCCGGGGACGGGCCGATTTCGTGGTGAACACCCGGCTCAGGCCGACCGCCTTCACCTCCGGTGCGGCTCCAGCGCCGCCATGATTCGGGCGTCGGATGGAGGCGGCCGCCGCGCTCGATCCCGGTGCCGGAGACGCGACATCTACCGAGGCTCGACCCTCGGTGTTCGGTGTCGGTTGAGCGGTGTCGGTCATCGGCTGCACGTGCTGCTTGGCTGGAGATGCCGGTCCTCGCCGCGGGTTGCGGGCAGGAGCGCACGACTGGACCACTGCCCGGCCTCTCGTGCGATTCGAGCAGGGCCGGGGCGCGTCCAGTAGCCATACGCCCGCTCGCTCTCATCCGGACTTTCACCGTCGGCATCGGAATTCCACCGATTCGGCCGAGGTCCCGACCACCGATCGGCGACCGACGAATCGGTACGATCAGAGTGCCGGGTCCAAGGTTCGCGGACTCTCACCGCCGGTCAGGACTTTCACCTCAACCCCGCGAGGGGCAATCTCTTCACTTGTCGAACTAATTGTTCGTCATCGTAGAGGTGGGAAGGTCGCGCTTCCAAGTCCGGCGTCTGCCCGGCTGCGGGCAACGACACCCGGAGATCGGCGAGGCCCGAACGGCTCCGTTCAGGAAGACCTGGCCTCCACGTCGATCATCAGATCCGATGCCACGTTTTCGAGCACCTCCTTCAGGTCGTGCAGCGACATGGTCTCCGGTGTACCGACCACGGCATCGGCCACGAACATCTCGCCGCCCATCGGAGCCGGTACCACTTCGGAGCTGAGCTCGTCGATGCTGCAACGGCTGGTGGCCAGGGCGTGGGAAATGTCGTGCACGATGCCGGGGTGGTCCTGGCCGGTGACGTGCACGGCGTAACTCCTGCCGGTCGACGGCTCGTCGGCCTGCCCTGCGGGTTCGATTTCGATCTTGAAGAGGCCGGCTGCCTCGATCCGCTCGAGGTCCACCGTCAGAGCCTCTGCGTTCGCCGGTGGCACGGTCACCAGGACCACGCCGGCGAACTTGCCGGCCAGCTCGATCATCTCGCTGCGTTCCCAGTTGCCGCCGTTGCCGGTGATGACACCCGACAACGCCTCGACCAGGCCGGCCCGATCGTTGCCGAGGACGGTGATGACCAGATGCTGCATCAATGCAAGCGTAACTCAGAGCGACCGGACGACGCCGATCCGTGAACCTAGAATCGGCTACATGGTTGGTCGTATGATCCGGGAAGCGGTCGAGAACATGATCGACGACGTGAAGGAGTCGATCGAGGAGCAGGGCCGTCAGGCTGAACAGGCTCGGCAGGCTCAGCGGGCTCGCCCGACGGCTCGTCTGGAGCCCCCACCACCGGCGTATCAGCCGCCCGAGCCGGTGCCGCGTCCGTCGCCACCGGTTCCAGCGCAATCGGTCCCGCAGTCGCCGGTTGGCGAGCCGCCGGTCCGGAAGCCACCGGTCCAGAAGCCGCCGGTCAGGAAGCCGTCGGTTCCGGAGCCGACGGCCGCCGCCCGACCGACTCCGGCCCGACCCGATCGGCTCGGAACAGAGGACGTCGACGAGCCGGTGGAAACGCCCGTCGATGAGTCCGGAGTCAACCCCGACGATGTGATGGCTCGGATCGAGGCCGACGTCGAGGCCGCCCGCGACCTGTATAGAGAGGCCCGCTCCGAGTTGCGGGAGGCACGGCGGACCGCTCGACTGCACGCACGCGACGAGCGGCGGGATCGCCGACACGAACGTCGACTCCGATCCGAGGTCGTCGGCGGGCGGTGACGCCGGCCGACGGCATTCGCCCCGATCATCAAGGCATCCGGCACATGAGCCGAGATACTGGGGGACATGATGCGGCGTTCCCCGGCGGTGGCTTCTCGACGCGTCGCGACTGCGACTGCGATCGCGATTGCCGTCGCCGCGTTGGCGACGTCGTGCGCGGCGATGACCGGGACGGCCGCCACCGAACGACACGCCGGTGACCGGAGCGCCCTGTCGAGAAGCGAGACCGACGCCAATCCGGGTCGGGAGGTCGAATCCGGTACCGACGAAGCCGACGGATCCGGCACCGGCACGAACGAGCGGGGTAGCAGGACCGCCTCGTTGCTCCCGCCGGCGGTTTCCCAGGTCTGGGAGACCGGCGAGACGGGACTGTACGTCACGGCCGAGGACGGACAAACCGAGATCGTCGCCTTCGATCTGACGACCGGGATCGAACTCTACCGTGTCGACACCCATCCCGCCGGTGCCCTGCGGGGGTTGGCGCCGTCCGTGTATGTGAGCGAGGCCCTCGAGGCGTTCCTCGCACCGGTCGTCAGCCAACGGTTCGGCGATCTCCACGCCGATCTGGTGGCGTACGACCTCGACACCGGCGATCAGATGTGGGAGTCCGAGTTCCCGATCGGCGGCACCCCGCTGTTCGACTGTGGAGACGGTCAGGTCTGTGCCCGGGGCGACTACGAACAGGCGGTGTATTCGGTGACGAACGGGAAGAACGTCTCCCGGATCGAAACCAACGCCGGCACCATCATCGCGTCCGACGGCGAGAACCTGGCCACGATCGCCCGAGATCCGGACGATCCCGACGACTTTCTCGGGCTGATCGGTTTCGGCGACTACGGCCGCCAGGAACGATGGATGATCGAATCGGCCGAGCTGGCCGACCTCATCGGCGTACCCCTCGACCCCGGCTGGGGTTGGAACTCCGATGTCGACCGGGCCACCGGAACCGCCGCGCTCACGCTGGCCCATTCCGACCCCGACCTCATCGGTGGCACCATCGGGCTCGACCTCGTCACCGGTCGGACCGCCTGGACCCGATCCGGGATCACCGACTGCCTCTACAACTATCCCACCGAGCGGCCGATGCTCAAGTGCGTGGCCTCCGACGGCGACCCGATGCTGGTCGACCGGATCGTTCGCATGGACCCGGCCACGGGTGACGATCTCTGGACGATCGCCGTCGCCGACCCCTTCGCCCCCTACGACGTCGAGATCGTGCACGGCACCGACTACCTCTACGTGTGGGTCGGCGAGCAGGTGCTGGTCTACGACCTCGATGACGGTCGACCGGTTGTTTCCGGCGGCCCGTTCCTGTGCGCCAACAGTGTGTGGACCTACGACGTCGACTACTACCCGGACGAGGACCCGTGGGAGTATTACGCCGACACCGTGGTTGTGCTGTGTGACGCCGACGGCTTCCTGCTGCCCCCCGTTGATGTGGCCGACATGCTCGCCGCCACCGATATCGCCGCCTCGCATCGGGTGTCGTTCGACTGGGAGCTGCGCCCGTTTGTGCTCGATGCCATCCCCCAGGCCATGATCGACGCGGATTCGGGCGAGGCCTGACTCCGCTTTACTCGTCAACCGCCGGCGGCTCGAACACGAAGTGCTCGACGATCTGCTGCTCGTTGCCGTCGTCGTCGAACCGGGAGCAGTTGCCGCCCCAGGCCACGATGACCGACGGGGTGCCGACGGCCTCGGTGTTGAAGGCGCACGACTGGGGCGTGGTCAGTGTCCGTCGAATTTCCAAGCCGTCGGCGATCCTGATCCACTTGAGTTCGGCTCCCTCCATGAAAGCCAGCCAGTCATCGGTGTGCACTAGTGGCCGGACCTCGCTGAAACCGGTGGCCGATCCGGGAAAATCGACCTGGACCACCAACTCCCGCCAGGCCGCAGGTCGGGTCGGATCGGCGGCCAGCGCCCTGTCGTCGTCGAGCACCAGAACCGTGACCAGTTCGTCGGACCGGACGCCCGTTTCGGGTGGTGACGCCTCGGCCCACACGATCAGCCGTCCATCGGCGACGACGGCGTTGGACCGGTCGGCGCCCTCGGGCAGGTCGGGGAGTGGGATCTCGGTCAGCGTGGCCGACTCGACATCGAGCTGGCTGAGGCGGACCGTGCTCTGCCGGTCGGCCCACAGGACGTAGGTTGCGTTGCCGGTGGCGACCGTGGTGAGGGCGTCGCCGTCGACCGCCGTGGTCGCCCAGCTGTCGGATTCGAGATCGTAGACGCCGATCGTTCCCTCGTTGTCGGATTGCGGTGTCGAGCCGCCCGTGACGATGATGTGATCGGCGAACGCCGCCCCCCGGCCCCTGACCCTGGCCACCTCCATCGGGCTGCCGGCCAGTTCCCGCCACGTGTCGGAGTCGGGATCGTAGGCCGCCGTGGAGGCGACGAGGCCGTCACCGACGCCGAACGGCACGGTCGTTCCCGACCACACGATCAATTCCTCGCCCGTCCACACCGCGGTGTGACGATTGAGGGGCGGACCCGGCGGTGACGTGATCGGCCGCACACCCTCGTTCGGGTTCCAGATCAGCGGCTCGTCGACCAGTTCCCCGTCGGTCGGATCCCCGCCGGCACCGCCGACGACGATGACGTCGGTCCCGGTCCAGGTGAGGGTGTGGTCGAACAGGGGATACTGCGGAGCCCCGGCGATGTCGTAGCCGTCGACCGGGGGAGTGTCGGCACCGATTCCGCAGGCAGCCGTGAGCCCGAGGAGTATCACGGTGGCAAGCCCGTTGAGCACCGCCCGACGTCGCATCACCGACTCGATGCTAGCGGGGTGGTGATGGCGGGCGCTCAGGCGGACCCGGCGCCGGAGGGTAGCCGTTGATCGGCCGGACCGAGGGCGTGGATTTCCTTCAGTCGCCGCAGTCGACTGTGGACCTGATCCCGGTCGATCGAGCAGAGTCGCAGGTGGCGGCGGCCCTCGACGTCGTCGCCGAAGTCGGTTCGCCCGTGAAGCGCCCGCTGGTTGTCGACCATGATGGCCTGCCCGTCGACCAGTTTGTGGACGAACTGGTTGGCCGGCGAGCGCACTGCGGCGGCGAAGGCCCGGAACGCCAGGTAGTAGCGGTCGACGACCGCGGGATCGAGGTCGAACACGCCGGTCGACCGCTCGTGGAACCGGATGCCCATCACCTCGCCGTCGGCGTTGATCGTGATGACCGGGGCGTAGGCGATCATGTGCACGTCCTCCCCCTGGTCGACCGCGGTGGCGCGGTGACGGACATACGGAATCGAGACCGACGCCAGCAGTTCGAAGGCCTCAGGGTCCGAACGCCGGATGTCGTCGGCAACCTTGAACCCGTCGACCAGGATCGACTCGCCACCGCCGGTTGCCGCCCGCCGGCAGTGGAGGATGGTGAAGCCGCTCGGCGTGTAGCGGTAGGGATCGTCGCTGTGGGGATCCTGGCCCACGTTCGACTGCGACAGCGTCCAGGCCTCGGGTTCGGTCACGATGTTGAAGATCCGACCGAAATCGGTGTCGCGGACGTGGCCGAGGAGCCGGGCCAGGGCCTCGGTGGCGTCATCGGAATCGGGGAGGTTCTCGACCAGCGTCATGCCCTCGGTGGCGACGGTGTCGAGGAGATCGTGGTGGTCGACCGAACCGGGTTCGAGCTCGCCGAAGTCGAACCGGGTGGGTCGATGGGTGGCGTCGAAGCGGCGGGGCGGTGTCAGGGCGGGTCGACGACCCTGACCGGCGTCGGCCAGCGCCATCAGGTTCTCGACGTCGAAGGTACTGCGATGGCCGTCGCTCCAGTCGACGACGAGTGTTGCTCCTTCGACGGCGGCCGTGCGGACCGTGAGGTCCTCGGGCAGGGTGGCCAC
>JAOTVU010000176.1 GCA_029863385.1 Acidimicrobiia bacterium | reverse complement strand
ATTATCCCTTTGAGTCCTTCCGTGTGGGATGTGGTTGCGTCCCGGTCCATCCGTGGTCCGGTCCAGTAAGAGCATCGACATCTGAGCGCCGATCATGAGAAAATTTTCGGGTCGTTGTCATGGCAGGTGTTGAGGTATCGCCGTCACGAGGAGTGTCTGAGTCACTGCATGACCAGCGCGGTGAACAGGACGCGGACAACGCGGTCCTCCCCGTAGGCTTCGACCATCAGCTCGCTCAGCTCCTCTTTGGTCTGCTGACGCGGCTCACCGGGGGCGAAGTCGGCGGCGGTTCTGGAGCCCACGTAGTCGACGATGACATCCTTGGCGATGGCCTGATCGGCCTCGAACGTCGCAGGATCCTCGATGTCGGTGAGCACGACCGCAACACCGACTCGCAGGTAGTTTGCGTTCTCGTCCTCCAGATTCAGCACCATCTCCTCGAGTTCGAAGATGGAACCCTCCACCGGCTCGGGGTCCGGTTCGACCATCTCGGTCTCCGGTGGAGCTTTCAGCGCGAACTGATAGACCAGGGCGGCGATGATGATTCCGCCGATGCCGAGAATCTTCGGGTCCTTGACCTTGCTCTTCTTCTTCGGTTCTTCGTTGTCGCCGTCGGACTTGTCAGCCATCGTCACTTCCCGCTGATTGGGCCGCGGTGTCTTCCTCACCGCTGTCGCCCTCGTCCTGTCGGCCGAACTCCTCGTCGAACAAGTCAACCGGTTCGATCAGTTGCAGTTCGGGGGCAACGGCGCCTTCGACGCGGAGGACGACCTCGACCCGCCGGTTCTCGGCTCGGCCCGACTCACTGCTGTTGCTCCCGCGTGGTCGGGTATCGGCCATGCCGACGGCCGCAAGTCGGCTCGGTGCGAGCGGCGCGGCGTCCAGCAGATAGCGGACGACCGTGGAAGCCCGGGCGCCGCTGAGCTCCCAGTTGCTGGGGAATCGGGCGAAGGCGTTGAGCGGGACGTTGTCGGTGTGACCCTCGACGTCGACGCCGTTGTCGACGTCGGCGATCACCCGCGCGGTGGCGTCGAGGACGATCGGGGCGTTCACATTGAGTTCGGCCGATCCCGACTCGAAGAGAATGCGGCTGTCGAATCGGATGACGACCCCGCGTTCATCGATTTCGACCGACACGTACTCCGATGCGCCAAGGGCTTCGAACTCCTGCTCGATGACGTTGCGCACCTCCTCGGCGTTCTCCGGCGTGATCGTGCCGTCGGCCTCGCCTGGCACCGTGGTGTCGTCGGCCAGGTCGTCGGCCGGAATCATGTTGTCGCCCAGCGTCGGAGCGATTCCCGATCCGTCGAGCAGGATGGATTCGGCATGCTCGGTCACGGGGCTCGGAATGCCGAGGGCGGTGACCATACCCACCTTGAAATCGAAGAACTTGGTCTCGTCGACGAGGGCAAAGGCGAACATCATGATGAAGAACGCCAGAAGGAGGGTCATCGCATCGGCGTAGGATTCCATCCACGCCTTCGACGGGCCCTCGTCTTCTTCTATGGCGGGAGGTTCCCTTCTAGGCACCCCGTTGCTCCAGGACTTCACCCCGTTTGCCCGGCGGGAGGAAGGCGACGAGCTTGCCGGCGAGTGCTCTCGGGTTGGCGCCGGATTGCACCGCCAGCACGCCTTCGATCACCAGCTCCCGATAGGTGACCTCGTCGGCCGACAACTTCTTGAGCCGGTTCGAGAGGGGCTGGAAGAGGAAGTTGGCGAGGAACGCGCCCCAGAGGGTGGTGATGAACGCAACCGCCATCGACGGGCCGAGGGTCGACGGATCGTCGAGCTTGCCGAGCATGTCGATGAGTCCGAGCACGGTGCCGACCATGCCGAACGCCGGGGCAAATCCGGCGGCGTTGGTGAAGAAGGCCGCACCATCCTTGTGACGCATGATGAGTCGGCGCAGATCGAGTGCCATGACATCGGCGATCTCCTCCGGATCGGTGCCGTCCACCGCCAGCTCCAATCCCATCTTCAGGAACGGGTCCTCGATACCCTCCACTTTGGATTCGAGGGCCAGCAGCCCCTCCTTGCGTGCGACCTCGGCGAACTCGACGAGTTGACTGATGGTTGCCGCCTGATCGGCGGAGCCGCCGCCGGTGATCGCCTTGATGAAGACCTTGGCTGCGCCGGTGGCCTGGGCCATTGTTCCCGAGGCCAGGGTCGCCCCGATCGAACCGAAAAACACCAGAACGATCGACGCCGGCGATCCGAAGAAGATGGCAACGGGATCCATACCGCCCATGAAAAGAGCGGCGAAGGTCGCGCCAAGCGCCAGAAGTATGCCGATTATCGTTATTGGGTCCACGAGCCGCCCTCCTTGGCGGGTAAATCGTCGGTGCGATGCGTGTCGACATCGCGTCCGTCGACAGTTTCGGCGTCGAATCCTTCTCCGCCGGCCTCATCGCCGTCACCGGCGGACGAGGACTCCGATTTCCGACCTCTGATCAGTCTCAATTCCGGACCCGGATCCTCGACGACCTCGACCATCGAGGCTCGCAGTGCGACGTCGGCCCGAGACCGGCGGATCTGCTCCACCACCTCGTCGACCGACTCGGCGACGATGAACTTCTTGCCGTCAGCGAGGACGACGACGGTGTCCGGATTGGCCTCGACTCGTTCGACCATCTGGTCGTTGAGGGCGAACGTTGCGCCGTTGAGTCGAGTGAGGGTGATCATGTCGGCCTTCCGATTGGCCGGTGATCCGCACCGGCGTAAGAAGTCTCGGCATGATCACAGTCGACCATGAGGACAAACGTCGGCCGGCACGGGCCATCCCAGGCAGCCGGCCCGCCCGCTCCCGGGCCGCGACGAAACCGATGTCCAGGGCGCGCCAGGCCGGGAGTTCCGACGAACGCAGACGCTCGAAGCGCTAGCGAAGGAAGTCGAGCAACGAGCGGTTCAACGCCCTGGCCGTGGCCGAGAGCGTCGCCTGGTAACTCACCTCGACCGAACGAAGCCGTACGACGGCTTCGGCGATGTCGGTGTCGGACTGCTTCGACAGGCGACCGGTGAAGCGGACCTCCTCGTTCTGCGTCAGTTCACCGAGCTCCTCGACCCGGTTGGCGGTCGCTCCCACTCGCCCCAGCTCGACCAAAACCCGGTCGGTCGCCACGTCGATGCCGTCGAGGCCGCCTCGAGCGGACACGATGTTGCCGGCCTCGAGGTCGTCGGCCAGCTGGTTGAGAAGCTGGAACGGCGTGCCGGCGTAGGGGTCGACCGGATTGTTTTCGCCGAAGACGTTGGTCCCGGCTATGCCGATGTCAATGGTGTTGTCATCGTTCAGTCGCCTCCGAACGACGCCGGTGTCACCGATGTAGTTGCCGGCCGCATCGTACGCCTTCTCGCCGGAGGTGGTACCCCCGAATATCGGGCGGCCGTCGACGGAAGTGTTGGACAGGCTGAGCACCTGGCTGGCCACCGACCGGAGCTCGGCTGCAACGGCGTTGCGTCCCTCCTGGCTGGTGGTGTCGGTCAACGCCTGAAGGGCCAGCGTTCGGGCTCGCGCCATGGCTGTCGCGGTCGACTGCAGCGCACTGTCGGCCGCGGCCAGCCATTGTCCCGCCGACTCCTGGTTTCTCAGGAACTGCTTCAGTCTGGTGAGCCGGTTGCGGCTGTCGAGAATGCTTCCCGCTTCGGTGGGGGCCGACGAGGGCTGCTCGAACCGATCGCCGGTGGCGATCTGACGTTCGGTGTCGGCCAGCCGGGAACGGGCGGAGCTGCCCCAGTCGATGTATCGGTTGACGGATCCGAGTTCGGTGATGCGTCCGGTCATTGTATGCTCCTGGTTCTTGGGTGGCGGGCCATCATCGTCCCACCAGACCGGTTCGGTTTATGAGTGTGTCGAGCATGGCGTCGACCGTGGTGATGACCCGGGCCGATGCCTCGTAGGACCGTTGTGCGGCGATGAGTTCGGTCATTTCCTCGTCGAGCGACACGCCACTGGCCGCAATTCGTTGTTGATCGGCACTGGTGGCCGCATCGGCGGCGGCGTCGGCTCTGATTCTGGTGCCCGCCGTGAGTCCGGCGAGGTTGGCCACGACGTTGCGCCAGCCGGCGGTCGGTCCATCCGGAGCGTCGATCAGGGCGGCCATCTGCTCGGCGGCCGTCGTATCGAAGCCGCCGGCTCCTGCCGCGGCCACGGCGATCCGATCGGCGTTGCCGGCCACATCCGAACTCACGGTGAAGCCAAGCGCACCGGCGGCCGCATCGAAGAGGTTGCGTCCCGTGCCACCGTCGGAGCCCTGGCCCGCACTGTGAACGGCGTTGGCCGCGGCGGCAAGATCGGCGGCGAAGGTGTCGAGCACCCGCAGCTGCTCGGGGATGATGACGTTGGCCGCTTGTTGGGTTCCGGCCAGGTCACCGCCGCTGAGACGCAGTTCACGGCCGTCGGCGGCGGTGACGGTCAGGCGGCTGAGTCCTGCAGGCAATGTCGGATCGGCCACGGTGGTTACCGAGAGGGCGGAGGCCCGGTTGCCGGCGACCAGCGGATACCCGTCGATGGCCACCCGCACCCCGCCCTGGTCGTCGTAGGCGACGGAGGCGTTCGTGATGCTGACCAGCTCGTCGATCAATCGATCCCGCTCGTCTTCGAGCGAGGCGGAGTCGGCACCGGCGGCGTTCGCCGATCGGATGCGATCGTCCAGGGCGGCGACGCCGGTGGAGAGGGCGTTGGCCCGGTTCACCAGCGTGGTGGCTCTCTCAGCGAGGCTGATGGCGATGTCCCGGCCGTCCGACGCCGCTCGGCGTACCTCGGCGGCGACGGTCTCGCCCGCTTGGAGGGCGAGGACACGATTCGCGGTGACGTTCGGATTGTTGACCAGGTTGTCGAAGGCGGCCCCGAGGTCGAGCAGTGCAGGATTGAGCCCGCCGCTACTGAACGCGTTCCACTGTTCCTCGAGGTCGGCCAGAGCGGCAGCCGTCACGTTGAGCTCCGACGCCCGGCCGGCCTCGGTACGAGCGTGCTGCTCGAGAAGCGGGTCGATGACCCGATCGATGGAGTTGATCTCGACGCCCCGGCCGACACGCCGAGCGCCGCTGAACACGCCAATGCTGTTCGGGCCTTCGATGGCTGAAAGGTCCACCCGGCGTCGGCGGTAACCCGGTGTCGACGCGTTGGCGATGTTCTCGCCGATGACATCGAGACGGCGGGCGTGGGTCGAGAGCCCGGTGTAGGCGGTGTTGAGTGTGCCGAACGAACCCATGTCACATCCGCCCGTCGAACAGAATGGCGTTACGATCCGATGTGTTCTGGGTCCTGCCCAGCCTGTCGTAGGTCCGCGATGTCGTCGTCGGGACGATCAGATCCGACAGGCGGTCGAGGCTCGCCCGGTGCTCCTCGAGGGCCAGCTGATGGTGGGCGACGAGGCGTTGAATGCGGTCGACGGCCGACTGCAGCTCGTACTCGTGCTCGATGACGATCGCGGGCCATGGTTCGGGCAGCGTGGGGGCCAGATCGCTCAGCGGGCGCGGTTGGTCGCCCAGGAGAACGTTGCGCTCAAGATCGAGCAAACCAATCCGATCGGCAACGTCCTCGAGCAGGTCGGCGACGTGTGACCCCCAGCGGTCGTCGCCTTCGTTCATGAAACGCACCTGGGTTTGGAGGCAGAACTCAAGCCGATCCAGGGCATGCCGGTAGTTCCAGAGAAGCTTCCCCAACCGGGACAGATCTTCGACCGACATGGTTTTCATACTTAAGAGTCGGCAGATGCCGCGACGAGTATGAGAAAATTTTTCGGAAGCCGGACCGGGGCGAAACCTCCGGCCCGGCGGCGGGTTCGGTCAGCCGAGCGTCTCGCTCAGGTGTCGGCGGAGGGTGGCCAGTGCCTCGGCCTTGAGCTGCGAGGCGCGGGACTGGGTAACGCCCATTGCCTCCCCGATCTCGGTCAAGGTCCTACCGTCGAGAAAGTGGGCTTCAACCAACATTCGCTGTCGCAACGGCAGCCGGTCCAGTGCGGCCCGTACCGTTTGGGCCGACTCCCGCCTCAGCAGGTCGGAGTCGATGCTGTGGTCGCTGTCATCCAGGTCGGCTCCGGCATCCACCACCCGCTCGAAGGACAGCAGGCTTGCCCGCTCCACATCGGCCCTGACCCGTCGTACGGTTTCAGGGTCGAGTCCCGACAAGCGGCTGACCTCGTCGTCGGTGGTTGCCCCGCTGGCCTCGGCCATGGCCAGTATCCGTCGTCGGCTCCGCACGGAGCGAGGGGCCCAGTCGGTCGAGCGTAGGTAATCGGTGATCGCTCCCTCGATTCGCCGACCTGCGAAGCTGGAAAAGCGAACGCCGCGATCGGGATCGAATCGACGGACGGCGTCGATGAGTCCGAGAGTCCCCACCTGGACCAGATCATCGCGATCGAAATCGGACGGGAACCGGTGTACCACCCGCGAGGCGATGTGGTGAACGAGGCCGATGTTCTCCGTGACCATGGTCTGCTCGGACGCGCTCAAACCGGTTCGGGCGGCGGCCGCGCCGGCGGTGCCGCCGCCCCGCTCGGCAGGACCGGTGGAGATCGTCACACCGCATCTGTCGGCCGGTTCGGCACGGTTCTTGAAGCAAACGGGGTTCTCGAAGACGCCGATCCACAGACATCGGCGGTGGTGAGCCGCTCAACGTCGGGTTCCGCAAACTCTCCGGCTGCGGGGGGCTGCCCTGAAGAAAGGTGTTTCGACACCTGCGAAACATGGGCTGGTTCTCTTTAAGTCGTTCCGAGCCATCCGATATGAAGCGGGATGGATGGATCGACCGAACTCTCGGCCGACGCCGAGTCGTCTTCCGAGGCGGCCGGTGTCGATGACGGATCCGAACGGACCGACCCCGGCTCACCCGACGAGCCGGAATCCGCCGCGAACGGCGAAACCCCTCACGACTTCGGGCGATCGGTTTGGCTGGCCTCGCATCGGAGTGGTGCCTTTCGTCATTCGGCCAGCGAAGTCGCTCGGTTGGCGACCGACGTGATGGCCACTTGGAATGCGGGCTGGGCGGTCGCACCAGGAGAATTGCGAGTCGGGTTCCCACCGCCGGAGCGAGAGGTCGACTGGGCGCTGTTGCACTTCACCAACTGGCAGGAGCGGGGACTGATCCTGGTCGACCGTGAGATATCACTGTCGATCCTGGTCCATCTGCTCGGCGATCCAACAATCGAAATCGGCCCACCGCGAACGCTCAGCGCCCTCGAGTATTCGGTGATCGAGCTGATCGTCGAACCGCTGGTCGACTTGACGACCTCCCAGCTCCTGCTTGGTGGCGGAACCAAGATCGTTCACGTCGAGGGTCGGGAGGCGGCATTGTCGTCGGCCACTCCCGATCTGACCTTTCTCGTGCTGGTCGTCGATACCGGCAGTCACCAGGGAAACATCGAGATCGGACTACCCACGGTGACGTTGCAGACCTTCGCCGAGTTCGTCGACCGTCGACAGGCCGGCGCCAGATCGCGCACGGAGGGAAGGTTCTCGCCGCAGGCGGTCAGGGCGTTGGGGGCGGTCAGCCTCGAAGCGATCGTCCAGTTCGACTCCTTCCCGGTGTCCGCACCGGTTGTGAGTCATCTCAAGTCGGGCGACGTGCTACGCACCGGCCATCCGGTGCATCGTCCGCTGACCGCGGTGATCGGTGGCAAACCCCTGTACCGGGTCGAGGCCGGCCAGCGCGGCGATCGACTGGTGGTCGAGGTGGTCGACGTCGTCTCCCAACCATCGAAAGGACTGCTGTGACCGGCAAGCCGCCGATCTCGTCCCGGCACTCGGTCCGATGGCCGTGTACCGACAACGCCGCCCCTTGGAGAGTCCGCTGATGGCTGTACTGAATGAGGCAATCGAACCACTCGCCCAGGCCTTGTCGGTGCTGGGCTACGAGCTTGGCTCACCCGATCCGACCATCGGAGCGACGTTGGGCGGACCGCTGACGAATCTGACGGCGGTCGAGGACGACGCGACGGTGGCGCTGATCACGACGGTCGACCGCCCGGACGGCAGCGGCGACGCCTCGGTTCAGTCGATAGCCGGCGCGATCAGCCGGGTCCGACCCGAGCTGGTACTCCGACCCGGTAACCCGGTGGCCGGGATCGACGAGCTGCTGGCCACCGTCGGCGCGCCCTGCAATGTCCTGCCGATCTCGGAGAACGGAGCGGTGATCGGCGCGTTGGTGCTCGTCACCGAACGCCGTTCGGCTCCGACCGACAGCGCGACATCCGGATTGGCCGCACCGGCCGGAGCGCGCCACTCCGGCGAAACCATCCCCCTGTCCAGGCTGCGGGACGTGCAGCTTCAAGTCACCGTGGAGCTGGGTCGAACGTCGATGGTCGTATCCGATGTGCTGGCCCTCGAGATCGGTTCGGTCGTCGAGCTTGATCGTTCCGCCGGCGCTCCCATCGATGTTCGGGTCAACGGAACCCTGCTGGCCCGTGGCGAGGTGGTCGTGGTCGATGACGAGTACGCCATTCGTCTGACGGAGATGATCGATCCGGATCGAGGCTGATATGAGTGAGTCGACGCTTCTGCTGGTCCGAATGGCCGGGTCGTTGGTCGTGGTCATCGCCCTCCTGGGGGTCCTGGTCAAACTGGCCAGGTCACGCGGCCTCGGCGGCGCCGGTCAGGAGTTCATCGACGTCCGGGCCCAGCGTGGCCTCAATCGAAGCACGTCGTTGATGCTGGTGCAGGTTGGATCTCGGAACCTGCTGCTGGGCGTGGCCGACGGCGGCGTACAGGTGCTGTCGGAGGGCGACGACCTGGTGGTGGCCCAAGCCAGGGCTGAAATCGGCGGTGGATTCGACGTGGAAGCAGACGAGATGGTCACCGTTTCAGCCCTTGCGTCGGTGCAACCACCGTCGCGCGGACTGCTGAACCGCCTACGCGATCGAACCGTACGAAGGCGACGGTGACCGTGCGTCGCTGGGTGCCCGCGCTCGTCCTGGCGGCGATCGGGGTGGTGGTGCTGGCCACTCCCGCGGCTGCCCAGATAGAGCCGACGCCTCCACCGGTTCCGCAGGTCGGAGAGGACGAACAGATCATCGACGCCGATGAGCCGTTCGTCATCACGATCGACGACGGGAGCGACGGGCCCAGCCAGTCGGTGACCATCATCGTCGCTCTGACGCTGCTGTCGCTGGCGCCGTCGCTGCTCATCATGTTGACGAGCTTCACCCGGATCATCGTGGTGCTGTCGTTGACCCGAAACGCCATCGGGCTGCAGGGCGTGCCACCGAACCAGGTG
>JAOTVU010000032.1 GCA_029863385.1 Acidimicrobiia bacterium | reverse complement strand
GGTCGGTCGACAAGTGCAGATGGTCGATGCCGGCCTCGGTGAACGTCGCCTCCAGAAGACGCTGGCGGGCTTCGATCGCCCGGGCGTAGCGTTCGCGCACCGCCGGGCGGTCCGTGGCCAGTTCCCGCAGTGCGCCGGTGGCCGGGTCGCGCACGGTGATAATCCCGACGTCGGGAAGCTCGTGCTCCCGGGGATCGGAAACCTGCACCGCCAGTACGTCATGGCGTCGGGCGGTGATCGCCAGCCGCTCCTCCCACCCCGGGTTCACGGCAAAATCGGAGATGACGGCGACGAGCCCACGCCGCCTCGCCAGCCCGGCCAGCCGACCGAGAGCGCCGCCGAGATCGGTCACACCGCTGTTGTCCTCGTGCGGTGTGGAAGCCAGATCGTGGAGGATGCGCAGCAGATGTCTACGCGAGCCCCGGGCTCCGACGACCACCGGGTCACCGCGCCCGGCGAGGACCGCACCGAGCCGGTTGCCGTCCCTGGCGGTCAGAAAACCGACGGCCGCCGCGGCGGCCAGTGCCAGATCCCGCTTCTCGCAGTTGACCGTGCCGAAGTCCATGCGTGAGGATCGATCGACGACCAGCCAGGTCTGGAGTTCGCGCTCGGCGATTGTCTGCCGGATGTAGGGCTCCCGCAGCCGCGCGGTGACGTTCCAGTCGATCCGCCGCACATCGTCACCGGGTGCATAGCGTCGGGTTTCCCCCAACTCGGAGCCGTGACCGGGCACGAGGCCTCGATGGTCCCCGTGGAGCAGCCCATCGAGTCGTCTCGTCACCTCGAGTTCGAGGCGGCGCAGGACCTCTCGTGTCGAGGGCTCGATCACCGACAGCGGATCGGCGTTCATGGGATCTTCCAATGTCGTTCGCCTACCTCGACGTCTGGTCCGACGATCCGCCGTAGGGGTCGGGTTCGAAGACGGGCTGTGGATGCTCGGCCGTATCACCGACCGGACGGGGATCGGGACTGACCGGGGCCGCCGGAACCACAGTGAGGATGCGGTTGATGATGTCGTCGGCCGACAACCCCTTGGCCAGTGCCTCATAGGTCAACATCAGGCGATGGCGGAAGACATCACGGGTCACGTCGAACACATCCTGCGGGACGACGTAGTCGCGGCCTCGCATGAGGGCCAGCGCCCGCCCAGCCCCGACCAGACCCAGAGTGGCCCGCGGGCTGACGCCGAACTCGATCATCGGTTCGAGCTCCGGCAGACCTCGGAGCCCCGACTCCCGCGTTGCCATCACCAGATCGACGGCGTACTGAGCCACCGAGTTGTCGACGTAGATCCGATCGGTGAGCACCTGCAGGTCCTCCAGCTGGGTGAGGTTGATGACCTGGGCGGCCTCGGGCATCGATACACCGACGCGGCGAACGATCTCCATCTCCTCACTCGGCGTCGGATAGTCGACGACGACCTTCATCAGGAACCGGTCCCGCTGCGCCTCGGGCAGGGTGTAGACGCCCTCGGATTCCACCGGGTTCTGGGTCGCCAGCACCAGGAAGGGGGAGGGGAGCGGTCGGGTGGTGCCGCCGATCGACACCTGGCGTTCCGCCATCACCTCGAGCAGCGCCGATTGCACCTTGGCCGGCGCCCGGTTGATCTCGTCGGTCAACACCAGATTGGCGAACACCGGGCCCCATTCGATGTCGAACTTCTCGGTCCCGGCTCGCCAGATCCGGGTTCCGATGAGATCCGACGGCAGAAGGTCGGGCGTGAACTGGAGCCGCACGAAGCTGCCGCCCATCGTCTGGGCCATGGTCGAGACCGCAAGCGTCTTGGCCAGGCCGGGCAGACCTTCGAGTAGCACGTGACCCCGGGCCAGCAGTGCCACCAGGAGCCGCTCGATCATGTGATCCTGGCCGACGATGACCTTCTTGATCTCGTACTGCACCCGCTCGAGCGCACGGGCGGCTTCGGCCGCCGATCGGGGCGGCGCGTCGTGATCGGTGGCGAGGTGCTGGCCGTCGAGCGGATCGTGGTGATTGGTCATCGATGCGTTCCTTCGTCAACCGTTGCGAACGGGGCGGTGGGCACTGGGTTTTCTCGAACGGCGGCCTGGGCGCCGCTGCCGGATCCTGTCGGCGTCCCCGCCATCATCTCAAATCGGCTGAAAATCGGAGTAAATCGGCTGCCGTTGGGCGTCAAAAGGTACTCCCGGCGGTTAATCGGATCTGCGGCGCTCGGCAGGCGGGCAATCAGAACTTAGCGTGTAGGCATGCGACTCTTGGTTGTCGATGACGAGGAGGACCTTGCGTCCGCCGTGGCGGAGGCCCTCCGCAGGGAAGGATACGCCGTCGACGTGGCCCTCACCGGTCAGGACGCGCTCGACCGGCTCATCGTCAATCCCTATGACCTCGTGCTGCTCGATCTGACGCTCCCGGACATCGACGGCATCGAGGTCTGCCGGCTGATCCGGACCGACGCGATGTTCGATCCGACAACCCGGGTGCTCATGGTCACCGCCCGTGACTCGATCGCCGATCGGGTGACGGGACTCGATCAGGGTGCCGACGACTATCTGGTCAAGCCCTTTGCTTTACCGGAGCTTTCGGCTCGGGTTCGTACGTTGTTGAGAAGGGAAACGGCTGGCGGCGATGCCGTACTGCTCGCCGGAGAGCTCGCCCTGGATACGGCCCGCCAGCTCGTTTCCTGGCACGACCAGACGATCGAACTGACCACGAAGGAATTCTCCCTCTTGCGCTACTTCATGTCCCACCAAGGAGAGGTTCTCTCCCAGGAGCGGTTGCTGGAGCATGTGTGGGACGAGATGCTCGACCCGTTCACCAACACCGCACGGGTCACCGTCGGCACGTTGCGGCGCAAGCTCGCAGCGGCCACCGGCGAGAACTTCATCGAGACCGTCATCGGATCCGGCTACCGGTTCACGGCGCCCGAGGTCGCCGATCGATGACAGCGGGATCTCGTCTCAAACCACCTCGACTTCCGGGTCCCCGCTGGGTTGTGCCCCGGTGGGCCCAGTCGATCAAGTTCCGGCTGGCCCTCACCTACGCCGTCACGGTCTACGCCGTCGGGTCGATCCTGATCGGCGCCATGTACTACTGGCAGGTCCATCAGCTCGATCATCCCCAGCTCGTTGCCGAGCGGGGATGGATGCAGGACCGCAATGGGCGGGTCTACGAGGTGGCGGCCCTCACCACCGATTCCTTTCGTGGCTACCTGCTCGAGGTGTTCGAGCTGAACGTCAACCTGATGACCATCGAGAACCTGAAGCGGGCCTCGCTCGTCGGGCTGCTCGTGCTTGTCGTCGTCGCCTTCATCATCGGTTGGATCCTGGCCACCATCACCCTGCGGCCCATCAACCGGATGGTCGCCGTCGCCCGCGACATCTCCGGCTCCGACCTGTCCCGCCGCATCGCCCTGCAGGGCCATGACGATGAGCTGCGCAGCCTGGCCGACACCTTCGACGCCATGCTCGACCGTCTGCAAAACGCTTTTGAGGATCAGCGTCGCTTCGTCCAGGACGCCTCCCACGAGCTACGGAATCCGCTGGCGGTGGCCCGCACGAACCTCGAGTTGGCCCTCTCGAATCCCGATGCGAGCCCCGAGGAACTGCGTCGCTCGGTCGAGGTGGCCCATCGGTCCACCGGTCGGATGAGCGAACTGGTCGACGATCTGCTGGTTCAGGCCCGAAGCGGCGTGCCCCAGATCGAGCCGGTCGACGTCGACCTGGCGTCTATCGTCGACGACGTCCGCCAGCAGTTCCTCGGTCCGGCCCGCGAACGATCGATCGCGATCGACCGGCACACCTCCGGCTCGCCGGTCGTCCTTGGAGACGAGCCGTCGCTCAACCGGGTGGTCACCAACCTGGTCTCGAACGCTCTTCGGTTCGCTCCGCCCCACACCGCTGTCGACGTCAGCGTCACCTCCGGCGACGACGGCTTCGTCGAGTTCTCCGTCGCCGATCAGGGCCCCGGTCTCTCCCCGGAGGATCAACAACAGGTCTTCACCCGCTTCTGGCGGGGTCGCAATGCAGGGACCGGTTCCGGGCTCGGGTTGAGCATCGTGAAGCAGGTCGTGGAGCGCCACGGTGGCACCGTCGCCGTCACCTCGAAACCGGGCGAGGGGGCAACCTTCGTGGTTCGTCTGCCCCAGTCGGCTACAGGGCGAGGTCCGGCGGTCGATCAGAGAAGCGATGGTGACGACCGGCCGAAACTCGACGCAACATCGGACGACCGGGTGACCGGCGACGCCGGTGCGGACGCCCCGTCTGGGCCGACCACGGGTGGTGAAACTACTGTGGAGGGATCGAGCGCGCGTGCGCAGGCGCCGGCGCGAGGAGGTCAGTCGTGAATTCGGAGTTCGAGCGATCCGGGGACAACGACCCCACGACGCCGATGTTCGAGATGCTGTTGCCGCAACCGACCGACGAGATCCCGCGACCGGCCCGGGAGCAGCCCGGCGGGTCGAACCCGCCACCGCCGACTGCGTTCTCGGCCCCCGAACCACCGCCGGCACCGTCCCCGTCGCCGGTTGCGGCCTCGCCGACGACGCCGCTTCCGACAGCGGCGCCGCCGACACCACAGCCCTCGCCTCGTCCGGCCAGTCCGCATCCCCCTCAGCCTCGCCCCGCCGGCGGTGGACCGGTCGCGCCGAACTATGCGCCGCCGGGCACGCCGGTGCCGCCGGCGCCCGTCGAGCCGCCGGCCCCGAAGAGTTTCACCCCGTCGAGGCCACCCGAACCGCCCGAAGGTCCCGGTCAAAAGCCTGGTGGTCAAAGCCGCCTGAGCCGGTGGGGTTGGCGGTCGTTGGTGGCGTTCGTCGCCGGTGGTCTCATCGCCTCGGCAGGATTCGCGGCCGGTGAGATCAACGACCAGGTCGCCGCCCCGAACACAGCGACGACACCGACGTCGATTGTCGTTCGCAGCGAGAGCGCGGGCGATCTGGTCGAAGAGCCGGCCTCGCTCGTGGCCCAGGTACTCGGTCCTTCGGTTGTTCAGATCCGAACCGACTTCGGGCTCGGGTCGGGCGTCATCTACCGCGACGGCTACATCCTCACCAACAACCACGTCGTTGAGGGCGCGGAGATCCTGACCGTCCGACTCTCGACCGGCGAGACCTTCGACGCCGAATTGGTCGGCTCCGATGCCAGCAAGGATCTGGCCGTCCTGTCGGTCGGCGAGCGCGACCTGTCGGTCGCCGATCTGGCCCTCGACACCGACGTTCGGGTCGGCCAGGCGGCGATCGCCATCGGCTCGCCGTTCGATCTTCAACAGACCGTCACCGCCGGCATCGTTTCGGCCGTCAACCGACCCGTGCCGAGTCGCACCCCTCGGGTCTACGTGGCGATGATCCAAACCGACGCGCCCATCAACCCCGGAAACTCCGGTGGCGCGCTCGCCGACCGTGACGGGCGGGTCATCGGCATCAACACCGCAATCCAGACCGACGGACTCAGTGGGACCAACGCCGGCGTCGGCTTCGCCATACCGATTCGCGACGCTGTCCGGATCGCCGATCTCCTGGTGTCCGGAGATCCGATCGAGCCCGGATTCCTCGGCGTCTCCGGCCAAGCCCCCAAGGGCGGCGAGCCAGGGGTCGAGATCGTCGACGTCACTGCAGGGTCGGCCGCCGCGATGGCCGGCATCGAGGTCGGCGATCGAGTTCTCAGCCTCGACGAGGCGCCGGTGACGACCATCACCGAGTTGGCTGGTCTCGTGCTGGCCCGCCAGGCCGGCGACGAGGTCAACCTCCGGGTGGTTCGCGACGGGGTCGAGCTCGACGTGGGGGCCGTGCTCGGCGCCCGACCCTGATCGAGGCGATCGCTCGATCGGCCATCGCCGCTCGGTTTCGAGCCATCCACCGCCGCCGGGCCGTTAGGATCGGACCCGATGGACGCAACAACCCTCCTGATCATCGCCGCCATTGCCGTGGCCGCGCTTGTCGCCCTCGGCCTCGTGGTCCGGTCGCGACGGCGAGTCGTCGTTCCTGGGGCGGTCGACGAACTCGAACGGCCCGAACCCGATCTGCGGCTCGACGACAGCCGGGACGGTGTGCTCGTCGAGGAGCCGTCGGCCGCCCCCACCGTCGCCGTCGAACCAGAACCGGCGGTCAAACCGTCGTTCTTCGAGCGGCTGACCATGGCCCGCAGCGCCTTCACCGGGTATCTCGGCGGCCTGGTCGGCCTGGCCAGACTCGGCGAGGACGAGTGGGAGGAACTCGAGGAGGCGCTGATCCGGGCCGATGTCGGCGTCAAGACGTCGATGGCGCTGATCTCCGACGTTCGGGCCGAGGCGAAGGAGGCCGAAGCGACCGACGGCGCTGCCGTGCTGGAGATCCTCAAGGCCCGAATGCACCGGGAGCTGGCCGGCAAGGACCGGTCCCTCCATCTCGATGACGACGAAACCAACGTCTGGTTGTTCGTCGGCGTGAACGGAGTTGGAAAGACGACCACGATCGGAAAGCTGGGCAAGCGTCTGGTGGCCGACGGCCACAAACCACTGATGGCCGCCGGTGACACCTTCCGGGCCGCCGCCGCCGAGCAGCTGACGCTGTGGGCGGAACGGGCCGGTACCGAGATCGTCCGGGGCAACGAGGGCGGTGATCCGTCGTCGGTGATCTTCGATGGTGTCCAGGCCGCCGCCGCCAGGGGCTGTGACGTGGTGCTGGCCGACACCGCCGGGCGCCTCCAGAACAAGGCCAACCTGATGGACGAGCTCACGAAGGTGCGCCGGGTGGCCGCCAAGGAGCCGGGGCATGTGTCGGAGGTTCTCCTCGTGTTGGACGCCACGACCGGCCAGAACGGTCTCTCGCAGGCCAAGGTGTTCGCCGAGGCGGTCGACGTGACCGGCGTGGTCCTCACCAAACTCGACGGGTCGGCCAAGGGCGGCGTCGTGTTCGCCATCGAGTCCGAGTTCGGCCTGCCGGTCAAGCTGGTGGGCCTCGGTGAGGGGGTCGACGACCTGGTCGACTTCGACCCGGCCGAGTTCGTCGACGCCCTCTTCGAGTAAACCGAGCAACCCTATCGAACTGTGCGTTCAGCGCCCGGGTTTCCGGGCCCTGGT
Source organism: Acidimicrobiia bacterium (assembly GCA_029863385.1). Classification (GTDB taxonomy): domain Bacteria; phylum Actinomycetota; class Acidimicrobiia; order Acidimicrobiales; family SZUA-35; genus JAHELU01. The sequence goes on along the minus strand of JAOTVU010000032.1, from coordinate 28,257 downwards.
CGCACAGAACGGCCGGTGGCCTGGTTCTGTGCGCCGGTCGCCCCGTCTTCGGGGTCCTAGGCGCACGGAATGAAGTTGGGTCAGTCGGCGGCGGCCGGTGGACGGAAGAAGACGGCAACCTGGGCGATACCGGCGACGACGCCGACCAGTGCCAGCACCAATCCGGTGAACCCGTCGAGATCGTCGGCCAGGCTGATCGCCTCGTCGATCGACCACTCACCCGGACCGAGTATCGCCAGCGCCGTCGCGGTGACGGCGACGATGAAGACGTACTCCCATCCTTCGCTGATGATGAAGAATCCGTTGTGACGGTGCACCGTCCAGCCGGCGACCACCATCACCCCGACCATCGCCATGGCCGCAAAGCTGTGGAGCAGCCCCAGGGCCATGAGCAGACCCGAGCCGATCTCCGATCCTGCAGCCAGTGGAGCGTGTAGCTTGCCGGGTTTCATCCCGATGGAGTCGAACCAGCCGGCGGTGCCGGCCAGCCTGCCCCCGCTGAAGACCTTGGCGTACCCGTGGGACGCCATCATCAGGCCGAGCGAGACCCGGAGGAGAAGAAGGGCGAGGTTCTGTGCGTCGGTGTAGTCCATGTCGAATCCTCTCGTAGGGTGACGGTTGTCTGCGTGCGGCGATCCAACCGTAGACCGAACGGAACAAATGGCGCCACGCCTCGGTTGGGACCCGTATGCGACACATCTCCGTCGAACGTTCGATGCCCGTTTCCCGATCATCGGTGTGGTCCGTCCTGGCCGACTTTCCGAACATCGCCGGCTGGAATTCGGGGGTGACGAACAGTTTTTCCACCAGTGAATCGACGAGCGGGATCGGCGCCCGGCGACACTGCGATCTCTCACCGACGGGCACGCTCGAGGAGACCATTCGGGTGTGGGAACCGGAGCATCGGCTGGTCGTGAGCATCGACTCGGCGACCAGACTTCCCATCCGTAAAGGCGAGGCGGCCTTCACCCTGACCGACGACGGCGACCGGTCGACCACCACCATCGACTATCGCTACGAAACGAAGTGGGGAGTGGTCGGCAGCCTGATGGGTCCACTGCTCGACACCCAGCTCACGAAGGGGATGAACGGCTTTCTGGCCGATCTCGAGGCGGCCGCGGCGGCGTCGTGACGTACCGGTGACCGAACCCGTACCGAACGGTGAGACCGACCTCACCAAGATTCTCGACTCGCTGACTGTCGGACGTCGGGCCGAGGTGTACCACGTCGTGACGGTTTCCGGCGCCGACGCCGCAGGCCTGAGGATCGGATCCGGGATCGAGGCCTTGATCCGGGAACCGATGGCGTTCGGCGAGACGGTCACCGTCGTGTGCGACACCGAAACCGTCGAACGCCGCGGCTGGACCTCCGTGTTCGCTGCAGCCTGGTTGACCATCGAGGTTCATACGTCGCTGGAGGCCGTCGGTTTGACGGCCGCCCTGTCGAACACGCTCGGGGCCGCTGGAATCGCCTGCAATGTGCTCGCCGGTTTCCATCATGATCACATCCTGGTCCCCGTCGATCAGGCCGACCGCGCCGTCGACTGCCTCCGATCGCTCGACGGTCGAGCCGGGAGGCCGAACCGATAGTGTCGCCCGGCCGGTAGGTCGAGGACACGGGGATAGGATTGGGGTCCCATGTTTGAATCACTGACCGACACTTTTGAAGGCATCTTCAGCCGCCTCCGCAACAAGGGCGTCCTCACCGAGGCCGACGTCGACGAGGTCCTGCGCGAGATTCGCGTTGCGCTTCTCGAAGCCGACGTCAACCTGACCGTCGTCAAGAGCCTGCGCTCGAGGATCAAGGAGCGGGCCGTCGGCGAAGAGGTCCACAAGGCCCTCAACCCCGCCCAGCAGGTCATCAAGATCGTCAACGAGGAACTCACCGCCAGCCTCGGCGGCGAGACCATCGAGATCGCCTACGCTCGGAAACCGCCGACCGTGGTGATGATGGCCGGCCTCCAGGGTTCGGGTAAGACCACCAGCTCAGCCAAACTGGCCCGCTGGTTCAAGAGCCAGGGCCGCAACCCGCTACTCGTCGGCGCCGACCTGCAGCGTCCGGCCGCCGTGGAGCAGCTCCGCACCCTCGGCCGCCAGATCGACGTTCCGGTCTACAGCGACCCGTCGGATCCGGTCACGGTCGCCTCGAAAGCGATCGCCGAGGCCCGATCCACCGGTCGCGATGTGGTGATCGTCGACACCGCCGGGCGTCTCGCCATCGACGAGGCCCTTATGGAGGAGGTCCGCCAGATCTCCGTTGCGGTCGACCCCGACTACACCTTCCTCGTCGTCGACGCCATGACCGGCCAGGACGCCGTCAACGTGGCCGAGGCGTTCCACGAGAAGCTGGCGCTCGACGGCGTCATACTCACCAAACTCGACGGCGACGCCCGCGGTGGTGCCGCCCTGTCGGTCAAAGAAGTGGTTGGCCGGCCGATCGCCTTCGCCGCCACCGGTGAGAAGATCGAGGACTTCGATCTCTTTCATCCTGACCGCATGGCCAGCCGGATCCTGGGCATGGGCGACATGCTCACGCTCATCGAGAAGGCCGAGCAGACCTTCGAACAGGAGGAGGCCGAGGAGGCGGCGGCCAAGCTCCTCGAGGGCCAGTTCACGCTCGATGACTTCCTCGTCCAGATGCAGCAGCTCAAGAAGATGGGTCCCCTCAACAACCTGATCGGGTTGATGCCGGGCATGCCCAAGGAGATCCGCGACGTCGAGATCGAGGACAAGCAGGTCAACCAGATCGAGGCCATCATCCGCTCCATGACGCTCGAGGAGCGGGCCAATCCCGACATCATCGACGCCTCCCGCCGGGCCCGCATCGCCAATGGCTCCGGCACGAACCCGACCCAGGTCTCCGGTCTCGTCAGCCAGTTCTCCGAGATGCGCAAAATGATGAAGCGCTTCGGTGGCATGGGCACCAAGAAGACCCGCCGGGATCGCCGGGGCAAGAAGAAAGGCGCCAAAGGCCGCAAGGGCGGAGGCGGCCGCGTCACGCCCAAGGGCGGGAGTCGCCACCAGAGCGGTCGGGTGACACCCAAGGGCACCAAGGCTCAAAAGGCGCCGCTGATGCTTCCCGGTCTGGATCGTTTCGACGAGGCCGAACTCGAAAAGATGGCCAAGGACCTCGATCTCGAGGGCTTCGACCACCTCTAGGCCCTGCGTCCAGGCGCCTCAGGTGACAATGGGTGTCGGCTGGGCTGCGGGTTTCAGGAGTTCAGGGAGTGTGTTCGAGAACCACGGTGAACGAGATGTCGGCGTTCAGGCTGGCGGCCACGGAGCAGTACTTGTTGGTGGCCAGGTCGACGAAACGCTCGGCCATCTCCTGCTTGAGGCCCGGGGCGTCGATGACGTGGGTGGCCCGGATGTCGGTGTAGTACGACGGAACGCCGTCGGCCCGGTCACCCTCCAGCTCGATCCGGTACGAATGCAGTTCGAGGCGGCGCTTGCGGATCATCTCCACGACGTCGAAGGCGGAGCAGGCCCCGATGGCGTTGAGGAGCACCTCCATCGGATTCATTCCGGTCTTGGCGTACGATTCGCCGTCGATCATCAGCTGCTGACCGTCCGGTGTGCGGCCCATGAATCGTTTGCCGTCGAGGTGGAAGATCGTGGTCTGTTTCGTCGAACCCGGAGTGGCCATGGGGCTCAGTATGGGCCCGGGCGGTTCGAAATTGCGCCGAGCGAAGCGTGGAGCCGGAATCAGGCTTCGATAAGCTCATATGTTGCTTGAATCGCGCACGTCGGCCGACGTGTGGCCGGGCCAAAATGCCCTGCAGTCAAGCCGAAGTACCCGAGACCAGAGAAGAGAAACCATCGTGGCAGTTCGACTGCGCCTCATGCGCATGGGCAAGAAGAAGCAACCGACCTACCGGGTCGTCGCCGCCGACGCCCGTTCCCCCCGTGACGGTCGGTTCATCGAGATCGTCGGTACCTACAACCCTCGTACCGAGCCCTCCGACATCAAGATCGACAACGCCAAGGCCGTTCGGTGGCTCCGCGACGGGGCCCAGCCCACCGAGCGGGTCGTGAAACTCTTGAAGGTGTCCGGCGCCTGGGACGCGTTCGAGAGCGGAACCACTGTTGAAGAACTGGAGGCCGCCGCGGCCAGCGCAGCCGAAGCCGAGGCTGCTGCGTCCGAGTCCAACGCCCCGGCTGCCGCCGGCGCCGAAGCGTGAGCGCCGGAACGTCGATGAGCGACTCTCCCGCCCCCACCGCCGAAGCCGTCCTTCTCCACCTCTGTCGGGCCATGGTCTCGGAACCCGACGACGTTTCGATCGAGACGACGGCCAACGGTGACCGGGTTCGGCTCGACGTCAGCGTCAACTCAGACGACATGGGCCGTGTCATCGGCCGTCGAGGACGGGTCGCATCGGCCATTCGCACCGTCGTCGGCGCCGCTGCAGCCAAGGACGGCGTCGTCACCGAGGTCGAGTTCGTCGAGTAGCGTTGTGCGTCCGGGCCCGCCCGACCCAACGCCTTCGACCGCCCTCCGATCGATCCGATGAGCGAGATCACCACCAACACCGAACCCGATCCGTCGGGCTCGGCGTCGTACCTCGAGGTCGGTCGTATCGGCAAGGCCCACGGCCTTCGAGGCGAAGTGGTCGTCACCTGGATCACCAATCTGATTGACGACCGCACCCGGCCCGGTTCACGCTTCCGGGCCACCGGCGGCCCGATTCTCGGCGAGGACTGGCTGACGATCGCCACCTCCCGGCCCCACCAGAACCGCTGGCTGGTCCGCTTCGAGGGTGTCGACGATCGCACCACCGCCGACCGACTTCGAGGCATCACCCTCGAGGCCGAACCCATCGACACCGAAGGCGAGGTCTTCGTCCACGAACTGGTCGACAAGATCCTGGTCGACCAGCACGGTACCGTGCACGGCCCGGTGGTTGCCCTGATCGCCAACCCGGCCTCCGATCTGCTCGAGCTGGGCGACGGTCGGCTGGTCCCGCTGGCGTTCTATCAGAGCCACGACGACGAGCGGGTCCAGGTCGAGGTTCCGGCCGGCCTCCTCGACGACGACGCCTGACGCTTCCCCGCCGTGCGCATCGACGTCTTCACGATCCTTCCCGACGTCGTCGAAGGGTTCGTCTCGTCGAGCATCATCGGAAAAGCCCGGGAGGCGGGCATCCTCGACATCCGGGTCCACGACCCGAGAGATACCACCACCGATGTGCACCGGACGGTCGACGATTCTCCGTTCGGGGGCGGTGCCGGCATGGTGCTCAAACCCGAGCCTGTCTTCGACATCGTGGAACAGGTCGACCCGCCGAGGCCGCTGATCTACCTGGCCCCGTCCGGGCGGACCTTCACCCAGGCCGTGGCCGTCGAACTCGCAACCAGCGACGGGTTCTCCCTGCTCTGCGGACGATTCGAGGGAGTGGACGAGCGGGTGCGGGCCCATCTGATCGACGACGAGCTCTCAATCGGCGACTACGTGCTGGCCGGGGGAGAGGTGGCGGCCGCCGTGGTCATCGAGGCCGTCGGTCGGCTGGTGCCGGGTGTGGTCGGCAACGCCTCCTCGACCACCGACGAATCGTTCTCCGACGGCCTGCTCGAATATCCGCATTACACCCGTCCCGCCGAGTATCGGGGCTGGACGGTACCCGACGTGTTGCGCTCCGGCGACCACGGTCGGGTGGCCCGCTGGCGGCGGGCCATGTCGCTCGTCAAGACCGCATCGGCACGTCCTGATCTCCTGCAGGCCCGGGGCGGGCTGACCGATGATGATCGTGCTCTGCTGGCCGAGTTCGGCCTGAGCGCGCCCGAGGGCTGATCCAGCAGTCGTCATGCCAAAGGGGGTGTGACGACGCCGAACGGTGCCGATTTCCGTTGGCGGTCCGCGGTAGGTCGGGCCTGACGGCCGGGCGGTGACAGCGTGCTGGTCCCCACCGAGGGCGGGGACCAGAGCGGCTCCGGCGGCGGGCCGGTTCGGTATCAGTCGTCGTCGTCGTGGTCGTCGTCGTCGTGACCGCTTCGGTGGTCGTCGTCGTGGTGACCACTTCGGTGGTCGCTGTCGTCGTAGATGTCGTCGTGGTCGTAGTCGTCCTGGTCGTCGTCGTAGTAGTCGTCGTAGTAGTCGTCGTCGTGGTGACCGCTTCGGTGGTCGCTGTCGTCGTAGATGTCGTCGTAGTCGTCGTGGTGACCGCTTCGGTGGTCGCTGTCGTCGTAGACGTCATCGGTCGACGACGTCAACGTCGTTCCGACGGTCGTGGTTGTCGAGTTCGAGTCCCGACTGGACGAGTCGTCGAACGAAGCGCTGCGGGACTGGTCGATGGTGTTGCCAAGCCTGTCATCCTGGCCGGTCATGGAAAGAGCGGGAATGGCCAAGCCGATGATGATGGCCGGTACTGCGATGAATGCAAGACGCTTGCTCATGGAACTTCTCCTCGGAACGGAACGGAAGTGGTACGAATTCAGTGTCGATCGCCTGTCATCAAGCCGACCTCATGGATTGCCTAAGCACACCTAAAGCTTCGCCCGCTTCCTTCGGGGGAAGGCAGGTCCGGTTCGCCGACGGTGCCGCTGCGTTCCGGTCGGTCGGGAACACGGTGCGCAGACCCTGACGTCGGCCGGCGGCTCGACCGGGCATCCGGTTCCTAGTCATCCCGTTCCGAGATCTCGAAGCGAGGACCGCCCGCCCACCAGGCTTCGATTTTCGATTCGTGGGCTCCGTTTTTGAACTCGACCTCAACCCCTTGGTCTTCGGCGTGGGTGTCGACGGTGTATCCGGGAGCGGGCGTGGCCCAAGCCACGACAACCGCTTCGGGGGTGAACCGGATGGCGGCTCGACCGCCGATGAGGTCGAAGGTCTGCTCGGTGATCTGGCCGTCGGTGCGAACCGACTCGACGGTGGAGCCCGCCCCGGTGTTCGAGTCGACGCCGGTGGTGGCGGAACCCGTGATCCGGTCGGTTGTCGCGTCCGGTGCATCCACCGGAGAGTCGGCGGAGGTCGACGACGGCGTCGTGATCGAGGTCGAAGCCGCGGCGTCCTCCGCAATCTGGCCGCTCGGCGTCGGAACCGTCACGTCGGCCGACGGAGTTCCGGTTGCGAGTTCCCCTTCGGTGGATGTGCTGACGAAACGAAGACTCTGCCAGGCAACTGCCGCGGCCACAACGGTTCCCACCGCCCACAACATGACGAGAAGAGCCCTCGAAGCCATGATCACAGTGTTGTCGATCGAGTCCCGTCCGAACCTCAAGAGAATGATAAGTTTCCGAGTCGGCCTTGCCGCCGATCGCCGAGGGCGATACGAATCGTTCATGGCCGAGGTCTACATCATCGAGGACGACAGCGGGATTCGGGAGTCGGTGGCTCGAAGTCTCGAGGGTTTGGGTCACATTGTGCGGAGCTCGGGTGCCGGGATGACCGGCCTGACCGAGATCGTCGACGCCGCACCCGATGTCGTCGTTCTCGATCTCGGCCTGCCCGATGTCGACGGTCTCGACGTCCTCCGAATGTTGCGGGGCACCTCGTCGGTGCCGGTCATTGTCGCCACCGCCCGAGGGTCGGAGCGCGACATCATCTCCCTGCTCGACGCCGGAGCCGACGACTACCTGGTCAAGCCATACTCATCGGCCGAGATGGAAGCAAGGCTGCGGGCCGTGCTTCGCCGGACGTCGGCCGAAACCGCGCCGAAACGCATCGTGATCGCCGAACTGGACATCGATCTGGCGGGTCGAGTGGTGTACCTGGCCGGCGAGCCCATCGATCTGTCCCGCAAAGAGTTCGACCTGCTCGTTCATCTGGCCAGCCGACCCGGCGATGTGGTGAGCAAGCGGGAGTTGCTGGCCGACGTGTGGCGGATGCCCTACGGGGGCTCGGACAAGACCGTCGACGTCCACCTGTCCTGGCTTCGCCGCAAGCTGGGGGAGAGCGCCGACCAACCACGATTCCTGCACACGGTCCGGGGTGTCGGGATCAAGCTCGCCGATCCATCATGCGCCGAGAACTGATCCTCGTCTTCCTGGCGATCTCGACGATGATCGTGATCGCGTTCGTCGTCCCACTGGGGCTGTCGGCGCAGGCGACGGCCCGGGACCGGGCCCTCGATGAGGCCAGAGCGAAGTCGACCGCCCTCGTGCCGCTGGTGGCGACCGGGAATCGAGACGCAATCATCGACGAGGTCGCGGCCGTCAACGCCACCGGCCGGATGCAGGTCACGGTGCTTCTTGGCGACGGAACCGAACTGGGGGCACCGGTGGCCGACCGGGCCCGCCTCGATGCCGTCATCGAGGGAACGACGACGTTGCTCGGCCCCGTCGACGGCGGCCAGGAGCTTGTCACCGCGGTCGCTCTTCCGGAGGCGGCACCGGCCGCGGTCCGGATCGTCATCCCCGATGCCGAGCTGCGCCGGGGCGTAGTTGCCGCTTGGGCGACCCTGGTCGGCCTCGGTGTGGTGTTGATACTCGGAGCGGTGGCTCTGGCCGACCAGGTTTCGCAGCGAATCATCCGGCCGGCCACCGACCTCGCTCACGCAGCTGCGGGTTTGGGGGCCGGCGACTTTTCGGTGCACGTCACCCCGAGCGGACCGCCCGAGCTGGCCACTACCGCCGAGGCCTTCAACATCCTGGTGGGGCGCGTTCGCACCATGGTCGACACCGAGCGGGAGATGATGGCCGAGCTGACCCACCGGCTGCGAACTCCGCTCACCCGACTCCGCGTTGGCCTTGATCAGATCGACGACCCGAGCGTGGCCGACAAACTCCACGACGACGTCCGGGCGCTGACATCGGAGATCAACGATCTCATCTCCCGGGCTCGACACCATGTCGATCCGCCGGCCTTGATCGACATCGCCCCCGTCGTCGCCCGGCGTTTCGAGTTCTGGGCCGTGCTGGCGGCCGAGGAAGGGCGGGATTGTGTCCTCGGCATCAACGATTCGGTCCTTGCCTCGGTCGAAACCGACGACCTCGAGGCCGCCGTGGATGTGCTGATCGAGAACATCTTCGCCCACACGCCGCCGGGCACACCGTTCCTCGTATCGACCGTCTCGGCTCCCGATGGAGGCGGATCGCTGATCGTCGAGGACGGGGGCTCCGGGTTCGAGCCGTCGATGGCCGTCCCGGGTCAGTCCGGCGCAGGTTCGACCGGTCTGGGTCTTTCCATCGTCGGACGCCTGGTGGCCCGGTGTGGAGGCACTCTCGGGATCACCAACCGCGAACAGGGCGGAGCACGTGTCGAGTGCCGGTTTCCACCGCACCGGGTGGGCGTCGGGCCGGAACCGTGACACCGCGACGCGGATTCGGTGGGACCGTAGCCGGAGTTGGCCCGACCTGGTTGGAGTTGGCCGCCGCAAAGCTAGGCTTGGTAGACGCTGCCGTGTGCCACTGCGGCCCCCGACGCGTCAATCCAAACGGCGCCTTCCGAGAAGCTTCGCAAACAGGAACCCACGATGAACCCGACCAATGTAGTTGAACAAGCCCAGCTCCGCGACGAGATTCCCCAGTTCGCGCCGGGCGACACCGTCAAAGTGCATGTCAAGGTCGTCGAGGGTAACCGCGAGCGCATCCAGATCTTCCAGGGTGTGGTCATCGGTCGTCGTGGCGACGGCATTCGTGAGACCTTCACCGTGCGCAAGCTCAGCTTCGGCGTTGGCGTGGAGCGCATCTTCCCCCTTCATTCACCGATCATCGACAAGATCGAACTGGTCACCCGGGGTGACGTACGTCGAGCCAAGCTCTACTATCTCCGGGATCGGGTTGGAAAGGCCGCGAAGGTGAAGGAGAAGCGCGACCGCTAGGTCGTCCTTCCGCCTCGGTGGGTCGAATTCCAGCCTCCATGACAATGCGAGGCTCCGGCGGAGTCTCGGCGATGGAAGAGGTAAGCGCATTTGAGTAGCGAAGATCTCGAACGCTACGAGTCCGAGGCCGAACTTTCGCTGTTTCGCGAGTATCGCGACGTGGTGGCCATGTTCCGCTACGTGGTCGAAACGGACCGCCGGGCCTACCTGGCCAACGAGGTCACCCGCCTCTCCAAGCCGGGGGCCGAAATGCTCGAATACGAGCTCGTCGACGCCTGGGTCTGGGACACCTATCGCCAGTCCCGCTTTCTGAAGCGGGTCACGATCTCCACCACTCGCGGCGTCACGGTCGAGGAACTGCCCGATCGCGAAATCTGAGCGACGGGCCTGTCGATGATCCCGCAGACACGGGATCACAACGTGGGAACCCACAATCGAGACCTGGGCCGCCGGGGCGAGAACGCCGCCTCGCAGTGGTATGCCGCGTCCGGCTACCGCATACTCGACCGCAACTGGCGGTGTGAACACGGCGAGCTGGATCTGGTCGTCGGCCGCGACGCCACCGTGGTGTTCGTCGAGGTGAAGGCCCGGTCGAGCGGCCGCTACGGGTCCGGTTTCGACGCGGTGGGTCGGGCGAAGCAGCGGCGCCTTCGCCGGCTGGCGTCGGCGTGGCTGACGGAGCGCCGGGGAAGCCGCACGGACATGGGTGGGTCGCCGGACGGTTCGTTTGCAACCGACGTGCGGTTCGACGTCGTCGATGTGGACGCCCGCGGCCATGTACGGGTCCGCGAGGCCTGTTTCTGAGGGCGGGAGGTGTCAGAAACGGGTGTGCCGGTTGTGCCAGCATCCCCGATGCCAGTGGCGTCGCAGATCCGGCTCATCGGGCGGCACCGCCACCAGATGTCCGACACCGGGGGGAATGTCGCGATTGCAGCCCGGGCAGACGTAGATCTTGGTCGCCTCGTAGGGTTGCACGAATCGGGTTTCGGCATCGTCAGCCGCGGAGGGATCCAGCATTGGACCGGTGCGGGGCCGTTTCGGCGGCGCAGTCGGCGGACGACCCGGTTGTGCGGTCGACCCCAGGTCCTGCCGCTTGGGGCCCTTGTTCCCTCCGCCTTTGGCCTTCCCGCCCTTGCCCCGCGTCCTGCCGGTCTTCTTCCTGCCGGTCGACGACTGCCCGGCTGCGGCTTTGGCCGCTTCGCGGGCTCGGTTGCGTGACGGCATCGTGATCACCCGTGGTCCTATCCGGCGAGGGCCCAGGCGACGAGACCGATGACCACCAAAAACGCGGCGGCCACGAAGAAGTAGTCGAACCGCGACACCCTATGCTTTCGATGCGGATCGAATCCCATAGGAGCAGTATGGCATCGCAGACCTGTCGTTCGACCACCGATCAAGTGCGCCCCCGCCGACGACGGGTGGCGGCGTCCGCATTCGCCGTGGTGACATCCTTGACCGTGGCGGCGATCCTGACGGCGTGTTCCGGCGAAGTGCCCGAGGTGTCGTCGGATGATGCCGTTCTGGTGCTGGGCCGGGAGGTCTACAGCCGGAACTGCGTCGGCTGTCACGGGGCCGAGGGGCAGGGCGGCACGGGAAGCAAGCTCAACGAGGGGACCGTCGTCGCCAACTACCCCGATCCCGCCGACCAGTTCGCCGTCATCGCCAACGGAAAGAATCAGATGCCGGCCTACACCGGCCGACTCTCCGACGACGAGATCGAGGCCGTGGTCCGCTTCACCCGGGAAGGCCTCTAAGCCGGCCCGGACTTCAGTGTCACACCCCATCGCTAGGGTCTGACCCAGCACTCGGCAATCCGACGATCGCCGAGGTTCAGGCAGCAGTCGCTCCTCCCATCAGTTCCTGAGGCGCCATTCGGCGCCTCAACCTGAGACAAGGAGCGATCGTCATGCTCGCCACCGTTTCCACGGCCGTCGTCCAAGGGGTCGACGGCCACCCCGTGACCGTGGAGGTCCACGTCAGCAACGGGCTACCGGGCTACACGCTCGTCGGCCTACCCGACGCTTCGTGTCGCGAGTCGCGCGACCGGGTCCGGGCCGCTGTGCTCACGACGGGCCTGAAATGGCCCGATCGGCGCGTCACCATCAATCTGGCCCCGACCGGGCTGCGCAAGCAGGGTGCGGCCCTGGATCTGCCGATCGCCCTCGGTGTGTTGGCCGCCTCCGGGCAGATCGAGGCCGCCGCCGTGCGATCCTACGGAGCCGTGGGGGAACTCGGACTCGACGGAGCGATTCGTCCGGTCGCCGGTCTCGTGTCGCTGGCCGACGCCATGGAGGCCGACGAGATCTTCGTGCCCCGAAGCGGTGCCGAGCAGGCGGCCGTGGTTCGTCCCGGTCAGGTGCGGGGCGCGGAAACCCTGGGGGAGATCGTGGCCGCACTGATCGGCTCGGAGCCGCTTCCTCCGATCGTGGAGCCACTGGCCACCCCGAGCACCGATGCTCGGGTCGCCGACCTGTCCGATGTGCGGGGCCAGCCCCTGGCCCGATGGGCCCTGGAGATCAGCGCCGCCGGTGGGCACCACCTGCTGATGATCGGCCCGCCGGGGGCGGGCAAGACCATGCTGGCCAGCCGCCTTGTCGGTCTTCTCCCGGACCTCGACGCAGCCCAGGCGCTTTTGACCACCCGCGTCCACTCGGCGGCGGGACTCGCCGTGCCTCCGGGCGGATTGGTCGAACGGCCGCCGTTCCGGGCGCCGCATCAAGGCTCGTCGGCCGTGGCCATGCTGGGCGGTGGATCGGCGGCGATGCGACCCGGTGAGATCAGCTGCGCCCACAATGGCGTGCTCTTTCTCGACGAACTCGGCGAGTTCTCCGTGCCGATCCTCGACGCGCTTCGCCAGCCTCTGGAGGAGGGCGTGATCCGCGTGTCCCGGGCGGCGCGGGCGGTCACCTTGCCGGCTCGCTTTCTGCTCGTTGCCGCCATGAACCCCTGTCCGTGCGGTGAGGGTGCCCAGGACGGGCATTGCCGGTGCAGCGACGCCGCCCGTGCCCGATACTCCCGTCGGCTGTCCGGTCCGCTGCTCGACCGGTTCGATCTCCGGGTCGAAGTGCAGCCTCCGACGGCGTCGGTTCTACTCGACGGTGCCGGCGAGGAGTCCACGGCCGCGGTGGCCGACCGCGTGGCCGAGGCTCGTAGCCGTGCCGCCGCACGCGGTGTTCGGTGCAACGCCGACCTTCCGGCCCACTGCCTCGACGACGTCGCACCGCTGGCGCCGGCGGCTCGCTCCCTGTTGCGAAAGGTGCTGGAGGCGGGGGAGCTCACCGGGCGAGGCCTTCGCCGAATCCGAACCGTGGCCCGGACCATCGCCGATCTCAATGGCGAGGACGACGAGGTCTCGGTCGACACCATCCACGCCGCCCTGGCGCTGCGAACCCAACCGAGGACCGTGCTGGGGGTGGCGTCGTGAACGGCGATCCATCACCGGAACGACTCGCCGACATGCAGGCTCGGTTGGCCCTCGTCCATCTCTCCGGAATGGGGCCTGCCCGGGTGCGCTGGCTTCTGTCCCGCCACGATCCGATCGAGGTCGTCGCCCGGCTGCGAGCCGGCGAGCATCCAGCCCCGATCCAGGACGCGCCGCCCGGTATCAGACCGACCGACCTGACCGAATGGCGGGTCGAGATCGCTCGGCTCGACCCGCAACGTCTTCTGCAGGATCAGCTCGACCAGGGCTGGACCATCCTGCATCCCGACGACGCCCGGTGGCCGTTCGCGGCCGAGCCGGAACCACCGCTTCTGATGTTCTGTGCCGGCGACCTCGACCTTCTCCGGGCGAAACCGAGCGTGGCCATCGTCGGAACCCGACGGTGCACCTCGGTCGGGCGCAGCGTCGCCCATCGCATGGCGCTCGAGTTGGCCGAAGCCGGTGTGACGGTGGTCAGCGGGCTTGCGCTCGGTATCGATGCCGCCGCCCACAAAGGCGCTCTCGACGGTGGGGGAGCCGCCGTCGGTGTCGTCGGTACAGGTCTCGACGTGGTGTATCCACGTCGCAATCAGGCGTTGTGGGACGAGGTCATCGGCAGCGGTCTGCTCATCAGCGAGTACCCGGCCGGGATGGGTCCGGCCCGATGGCGGTTCCCGGCCCGGAACCGTCTGATCGCGTCGCTGGCCGATGCAACGGTGATCGTGGAATCCCACGGTCGAGGTGGGGCGTTGCTGACCGCCGATGAGAGCGCTGAGCGCGACAAGCCGGTGCTCGCTGTTCCAGGCTCGGTGCTCAACCCCGCCGCTGATGGAACCAACGGGCTGATCGTCGACGGTGCCATACCCACCCGCGACGCCGACGATGTCCTCGTCTCGCTCGGCTGGTCGGCGGCGCGGAGCGAGCCGGAGAGCGAGCCTTCAGCGGTCGGATCGACCCGAGCCCACGCCCCCTTGGTGTCGAAAGACGCCTGCGAGGCACCCACCGTCGACGGTGCCGTTGCCGATGTCGTACGGCACGAGGTTCGAGCCGGGGCGATTTCGATCGACGCCCTCTCCGTGCTCACCGCCACGTCGCCGATGGTCGTGTTGGCGGCGGTGCAGGCGATGGCCGATGCGGGCGAGGTCACACTCAGTGGCTCCATGGTCGTGTGGCGCAGTGGTTGAGTCGCTGCAGGCAATCCGCACGACCGACTGCAGGTGCCGCTACGCTCCTTGGCCGTGACTTCCGCCGCAAAAGTCCGTTACCTTCACCTGCTCGGATTCGAGAAGCCTGCACAGCAGAGCGAGTCGACCGATGGGGAAGTGGAGTCAGGGGCACGTGCCCGCCGCCTGGCTCATTCCCGTAGAGAATCCAACCTAAATTCTCACGTTCTGTGGTGGAACGCCGACGGAGAGTGGGTACGAGGAGGCTGGGGACATGTCCCGAGCGCTTCTCGGCCAAGACCTGAGAACCCACTCACCATGGCGGGCACCGTGGCTATTGAAACTGAAAGCGATCTCGAAGCCGTCTGGGCGCGATTCAAGACGACCGAGAGACAACAGGACCGTGACGAGCTGATCGTGTACTACGCTCCGCTGGTCAAATACGTGGCCAGCAGGATTGCGGCAGGGCTTCCCCAGACCGTTGACCAGGCCGACTTGATCAGCTACGGGATGTTCGGCTTGATCGATGCGATCACGAAGTTCGATCCCGGACGGGGCTTCAAGTTCGAGACCTACGCCGTCTCCCGAATCAAGGGGGCGGTCCTCGACGAGCTGCGCTCGATCGACTGGGTTCCCCGCTCGGTCCGGTCGAAGGCCAAGGCGGTCGAACGGGCGATGGCCAAGCTGGAGGCGAAGCTCCACCGGCCTCCGACGGATTCGGAGATCGCCGACGAACTCGATCTCACCTCGGATCAGCTGAACGGCGTCTACAAGCAGATCGGCTCGTTGGGCATGGTTGCCCTTGACGAGATGTTGTCGATTGGCGGAACCGAAACCCTCACCTTCGGCGACACCCTCGCCGACCGGCGGGACGGGCCGGGTATGACCTACGAACGCTCGGAGTCACGTCAACTGCTGGCCCGTGCCATCAACACGATGAGCGAGCGGGAGAAGATCGTTCTCACGCTCTACTACTACGAGAACATGACCCTGGCCGAGATCGGCAAGGTGCTCGGCGTCACCGAGAGCCGGGTCTGTCAGATCCACACCAAGGCC
Organism: Acidimicrobiia bacterium; assembly: GCA_029863385.1. Taxonomy (GTDB): domain Bacteria; phylum Actinomycetota; class Acidimicrobiia; order Acidimicrobiales; family SZUA-35; genus JAHELU01. The sequence continues at coordinate 12,863 of JAOTVU010000032.1, read as the reverse complement.
GTTTTCGGTCTGCGCTCCCGGCTCGAGCAGGCCGAGCGCGAACCGGCCTGACGGTCGTCGCCGCCCGCCGCAGCGGCTAGCCTGATCGATCTCGGCCCTTCGGCCGCTCGGGTCACCGGCCCCTCGATAGTCAACATCGAAGGAGGCCCCCGTGGCCCGTTCCGGCCCGCTTGCCGTCGTCGCCCTTCTACTCGTGGCGCTCGTCGTCCCCTCGCCATCGCCTGCTGCGGCCACCGACCACGCCGGGCCGCCGCCGTGGCGTCATCCGGTCGACGCGCCGATCGTCGACTTCTTCCGGGCGCCGTCCGGGCCCTACGCCGCCGGCAACCGGGGCCTCGAGTACCACACCCGTCGCGGCCAGGCCGTGGTCGCGGTGGCCGACGGCGTGGTAACATTCGCCGGCTCGGTGGGCGGTGACCTTTTCGTCGTTGTGGCCCACAGCCCCGAGCTTCGGTCGACCTATGCCTACCTCGACCGAATCAATGTCAAGGCGGGCGACGCCGTCGTAGGCGGCCAACGGATTGCCACCGCGGCCCGACACTTCCATCTGACCGCCCGGCTCCGCAACGTCTATGTCGATCCCCTCCGATACCTTTCGGTGTCGTGGTCGGTGCGGCTGATCGAAGTCGGATCCGGTCGCCGTCTCATCGGGTGATACCCGGCCGACGGCCGATATAGTTCTTGAGGGCCTTGCCGCCCGAGGTCCGCCGATGCGGGCCGGCACCGAATCCCTACTCGACAGTTCGGTCGATCCGAATCCTACGGTCTCCGCCCAGCGGAGCGAGGTCGGCCGTCAGCAACCGGAGGAACAAAAGTGACTGCAGTCGTCACCATGAAGCAAATGCTGGAAGCCGGCGTGCATTTCGGGCATCAGACCCGCCGCTGGAACCCCAAGATGAAGCGGTTCATCCACGGTGACCGCAACGGGGTGTACATCATCGACCTGGAGGAGACGCTCTCCCGGATCGAAACCGCCTACACCTTCGTCCGAGACGAGGTTGCCAGGGGCGGCACGGTGCTGTTCGTCGGCACCAAAAAGCAGGCCCAGGAGTCGATTCGCCGCCACGCTCAGTCGGTCGGTATGCCCTTCGTCGATCAGCGTTGGCTTGGCGGCATGCTCACCAACTACCAGACCATTTCGAAGCGCGTCGGCAAGCTGCTCGAATACGAGCGGATGCAGGCCGCCGGCGACTTCGAGGAGATGCCCAAGAAGGAAGCACTCCGCTATGGCCGGGAGCTGGAGAAGCTGAACCGCAACATCGGCGGTATCAAGACGATGGCGAAGCTGCCGAGCGTGGTCTTCGTGGTCGACACCATCATCGAGCACATCGCCGTCACCGAGGCCCGCAAGCTGGGGATCCCGATCGTTGCCGTGGTGGACACCAACTGCGATCCCGATCTCATCACCTACCCGATCCCCGGAAACGACGATGCCATCCGTTCGGCCGAGCTCATGACCCGGGTGATCGCCGAAGCCGTGGCCGAGGGCAAGATCATGGCCGCCCGCCGCACCGGCGCCCCCACCGCACCGCAGAGCCGTACCCCCGAGCAGCAGGCGGCCATTGAGGCCGAGCAGGAAGCGGCACGAGCCGCAGCGGCCCAGGCCGCGGCCGACCGTGAGGCCCGCGTGGCCGCCGCTCTCGCCGAACAGCAGGCTGCCGCTGCAGCCGCCCCGGCATCCGAGGCCGTCGCCGAGGGCACCACCGAGGCCCCGACGGCCAACGGTGTGGCCGGCGCCGGTGGCGCCGCTGAAGCCGTGGCCGAGCCGGTGACCGAAGCTGCGGCTGAAGCCGTGGCCGAGCCGGTGACCGAAGCTGCGGCTGAAGCCGTGGCCGAGCCGGTGACCGAAGCTGCGGCCGAAGCCGTGGCCGAGCCGGTGACCGAACCTGCGGCCGAAGCCGTGGCCGAGCCGGTGACCGAACCTGCGGCTGAAGCCGTGGCCGAACCGATGACCGAGGTTCCGGCCGAGCCGGTGATCGAGGCCGAGAGCCCCGCCACCGAGGCCGATCCCGCCGGCGGCGCCCCCGCCTGACCGGGCCGCTAAACCACCAGAAGAACGAGAAGGAAAAGGAAACGTCAGATGGCTATCTCCGCCAAGGATGTACAGGAACTTCGTCGCTCGACCGGCGCCGGCATGATGGACGCCAAGAAGGCGCTCACCGAGGCCGACGGCGATTTCGAGGCCGCAGTGCAGATTCTTCGGGAGAAGGGCTTGGCCAAGGCGGCTGGCCGCAGTGACCGCGAGAACAGCGAGGGCATCGTGGTGGTCGCCGAGAACGACGAAGCGGCCGCCCTGGTCCATCTCAAGTCCGAGACCGACTTCGCCGCCAAATCCGACGACTTCGTCAAGCTGGCCCACGAGCTGGCCGAGCTCGTTCTGGCCAAGGGCCCGGAGGCCGTCGCCGAGAAAGCGGAGGCGGTCGAGGAGCTGAAGCTCACGGTCAAGGAGAACATCGACTTCGGTCAGGTCGTCCGCTACGAGAAGTCAAGCGACACGGTGATCGACGCCTACGTGCACGGCGGCGGCCGGGCCGGTGTGCTGGTCGAAGCAACCGGGGTCGACGCCGAGACCCTGCACGAGATCGCGCTTCACATTGCGTTCGCCAAGCCGTCCTTCCTGAGCCGCGCCGAGATTCCCGCCGACGAGGTCGAGCGGGAGCGGGCCGCTCTGCTCGAGATCACCAAGAACGAAGGAAAGCCCGAGGCGGCATGGGACAAGATCGTCGACGGGCGCCTGAACGCCTGGTTCGCGGAGCGGGTCCTTCCCGAGCAGGGTGTGTTCGGCGAGAAGGAGACGGTCGCGTCCCGGATCGGCGACGGCACGATCAACCGCTTCGTCCTCGCTATGGTCGGCTAACGGCCCCTCGCCCCCGCGTCGGCCGTGGTCGTCGGTGCCGTCGTCCGGTGACGTCGTGGCCTGCGCCGCAGCAGGCGCCAGCAGGCTGCCGTCTGTAGCCGTAGCCAACGAGCCGATCGAACGATCAGCCCCTCCCGGTCATGATCCCGGTTCCGGCCGTGGTCGTCGGCTGGTCGCGGCGACCGGGCGATGATCCGGGCTCCCATTGCGTAGGCGAAGTGGCTCATGAACGTCCCTCCAGATGGCCGACGGCCGATCCGGCTCCTCCGAAACCAGTCGACGGCTGCTGCTTCTTGGAGTCATGACGGCATCGAGGCCGACACGGATACAGAAAACATCCGACCCGGGTCGAGGAGCCCCGCCTCGAGAAACCCTGCATCGAGAGACAATGCCAGTAGCCTGTGGTGGAACCCGACCGTCAGCTGCCAGGTGCGCCGGAGCGGGTTGGGACCGTGCAGGAGTGCCGTCGGGCCGGAGGTTTCTGTGAACAACGACTCAAATCCACGCTGGCGTCGAATCCTGCTGAAGTTGTCGGGGGAGGCCTTCGCCGGTGATCAGGGCTTTGGCATCGACCACGAGGTCATGGACAGGATCACCGATGAGGTGATCGACGTGTGGAAGAACCTTCGGGTCGAGGTGGCGATCGTCGTGGGCGGTGGCAACTTCTGGCGTGGGATGACCGGCGTCGAGGGTGGCCTCGACCGGGCGCAGGCCGACTACATGGGCATGCTGGCCACCGTGATGAACGCGCTCGCCCTCCAGGACATGCTCGAACAGAAGAACGTCCCGACCCGCCTGCAATCGGCGATTCGGATGCCGCAGGTCGCTGAGGAGTACATCCGCCGCCGGGCCATCCGCCACCTGGAGAAGAACCGGGTGGTCATCTTCGCGGCCGGTACCGGCAACCCTTTCTTCACCACCGACACCACGGCGGCGCTGCGGGCAGTGGAGATCGACGCCGAGGTGCTGCTGTCGGCCAAGAACGGCGTCGACGGCATCTACAGCGACGATCCTCGGACCAATCCCGAAGCGGAAAAGCTCGATGAGATAGAGTATTTAGACGTACTTAATCGTGACCTTCGAGTTATGGACCCCACAGCGATTACCCACGCCAAGGAAAACAACCTGCCGATCGTCGTGTTCGACATGGCGAAGGAGGGCAGCCTGCGCAGCCTCCTTTGCGGCGAGTCGATCGGTACGATAGTGCAATGAGCGAATTTGCGGAACTGGTCCTGTCGGATGCCCGGGATCGAATGGACAAGGCGATCGCTCACTCCCGGACTGAATTCGCATCGGTGCGCAGCGGCCGGGCCAACCCCTCACTCGTTGAACGGTTGTCCGTCGAGGCCTACGGTGTGGCCATGCGACTCGTCGAGGTGGCATCGATCTCGGTGCCCGAAGCCCGCCAGCTACTCGTGACGCCGCACGACCCGGCCAACCTCGAAGCGATCGAGCGCGCCATCAGGGTCTCCGACCTCGGTGTTTCGCCGAGCAACGACGGTCGATCGATTCGGCTCAACTTCCCGCCGCTCACCGAGGAGCGCCGAAAGGAGCTGGTGCGGGTTGTGAAGAACATGGCCGAGGACGGCCGAATCTCGATCCGCAACATCCGCCGCGAGGCCCGCAAGGACCTGGAGAGCGCCGAGAAAGACAATCAGCTGAGCGAAGACGAACTGGCTCGAGCCGAAAAGGAACTCGACAAGTTGACCCAAGCCTCCGAGGCCTCGGTCGACCGCGCCCTCGCCAGCAAGGAAGACGAACTTCTAGAGGTTTGACCGAACCACCAACAGCCGCTCCCCGGGCTGGACACGGCACGACGGAGAGGGAGAACAGACCCGAGGCTCTCGGTGATCGGAAGGAACGCCACTGTGGCTGACATGAATGGACGAGACAACACCGACGAGTCGGACTCCCCGAGTATTTTCGACTTGTTCGAACCGCCCCCGGAACCCGATCCGAGCACCTTCGGCAAGGTGCCGGTCGTGCGCTCGGACGACGACGAGTTCGACCGCAAGTCGGGAACCACCGCCGCCGAGCGGAAGACTGCGGCCGAGGCGGAGGCCGCCGGACTGCAGCATTGGACCGCTCCGGCCACCGGTCAGGTTCCCAGGGTGTTGGCCGGCGACAACGAAGGTAAGGATCTGTGGGGCGACGTCAAGGGTCCCAGCTGGCAGAGCGACGACCCCTCCTGGAGCGGTCCTGATCTGGCCGACGTGTTCGCCGGTTCCGACGACTCCGATATCGCCGGTGACGACGGAGACGATGCGCCATCCCCACCGGTCGCGGCCCCTGCGGCGTCGAGTCCGCGCCCGGTGACCACACCGGCACCGAGTCCCCCTCGCCGGTCGGAACTCGACGACTGGGGTCCCGACGGCCGGCCCAGCCCACCTCGGGTGGACACGTCCGAGGGACGTCCGATCCCCGGAACCGAGCCGGTCTTCGAACCAGCCGCAGGCCTCGATCACACCGAGATCGCCAATCATCGCGACCTCGACGTCCGGCCGTCCACCATCGACGATCGGCTTTCCATCGACGACAGGACCGCTTCGTCCCACGCCGCAATACCCGGCGGCGAGGCGGCGATCCGGACCCAGCCTCGCCGTCGGGTCAGTTCACCGCCGTCGATCGAAACCCAGCGGCACGCCGCCCTCGACTCCAGAACCGATGCGGCCGGTTCGGCTGCGCCAGGTGGCGATCTCACGATCACTCGAGATGACGATCTGCGGATCGAACGTCGACCGATGCTGTCCGACGACGATCCGACCGCCCCCGGACTGTTCCCCAGCTCGGAATCGGAGGATCGGTACTTCGAGAGCGAGTCCTACGACGGCTACCGGGATCTCGAAAACCTCGATCAGCCGGGAGGCCGGAATCTTCCCCAGGCGATCGGTGCCGCCGTCGCCATGGCCGGGGTGGTTCTGGTCGCCCTGTGGATCGGGCCCGAGGCGATGATGGTGGTGATCTGTGCGGCTGCGCTGCTGGCCGTCATCGAACTGTTCAACGCCATGCGCCTCGCCGGGCTCCGACCGGCGACTCTGCTCGGGTTGCTCGCCACCGTCGGTTTCCCGGCCGCCGCCTACTTCCGCGGCGATGTGGCCTTCACCGTTGTGATGGCGCTGAGCGTCGTGTTCGGCATGTTGTGGTACTTGGCCGGCGCCGATCACGAGCGTCCGGTCCTGAATCTGAGCCTGACCATCCTCGGCGTGTTGTGGATCGGTGGGTGTGGGGCGTTCGCCGCTTTGATCCTCCGCCAGGACGAGTTCGGTGTGCAGCTGCTGCTCTCGACGATCGTGATCGCGGTGGTGTCCGACACCATGGCCTACTTCGGCGGCCGTGCCTTCGGTCGGCGACCGTTCCACAGCGCCAGCCCGAACAAGACGTGGGAAGGCACGATGACGGGCTTCGTCTTCGCTGTGTTTTGCGCCTTCGCCATGGCCGTCATGCCGTTCTCCACCATGTGGGACGGCCGGTTCCTCGGTGCCCTGGCCCTCGGCGCCGTGGTCGGCGTGATGACGCCCATGGGTGATCTGTCCGAGTCGTTGGTGAAGCGTGACCTCGGGGTCAAGGACATGGGCACCATCGTGCCGGGTCATGGTGGCCTGTTGGATCGAATCGACGGCATTCTCTTCGCTCTCCCGGGCGCCTACTTCCTCGCCGTTCTCGTCGGCATCTTCTAGGGTGACACCGCGTTCGGAGGCGGCCCCGCGCTCGGTAGCGGTCGTCGGGTCGACCGGCTCGATCGGTACCCAGACGATCGACGTCGTGGCCCACCGGCCCGACGACTTTCGGATCACGGCGTTGGCGGCGGGAAATCGCCTGGCCGACCTGGCCGACCAGGCGGCGTCGGTGAGACCCGAGATCGTCGCCGTCGGCGACGAACACCTCATTCCGGAGATGGTGGACCGCCTGCGGGCGGTTGGCCTGGCCGATGTGGAGATCGTGGCCGGGTCGACCGGTCTGGCCGAGGTTTCCAGTTCAGCCGACATAATCGTCAACGGAGTTGTCGGATTCGCCGGACTGTCGTCGACGTTGGCCGCGTTGAACGCCGGAAAGCGTCTGGCCCTCGCAAACAAGGAGTCGTTGATCGCCGCCGGCCCGGTCGTACAGAAAGCCCGCCGAACCCCCGGCGCCGAACTCGTTCCCGTCGACTCCGAGCATGCCGCCGTCCACCAGTGTCTCCTGGCCCACGGGGCCCGGGCCGAGGGTGATCAAGCCAACCGGGCGTCCTCGGCGCGGCGGATCCAACTCACCGCCTCCGGTGGGCCGTTTCGGGGTTACAGCGCCGAGCAGCTGGCCGCCGTCTCCGTCGAGAACGCCCTGGCTCACCCGACGTGGTCGATGGGGCCCAAGATCACGGTGGACTCGTCGACTCTCATGAACAAGGGCCTCGAGGTCATCGAGGCTCACGAGCTGTTCGGTCCTCCTGCGGGCTCGGCCGGCTACGGGATCGGACTCGACGACATCGAGGTCGTCGTCCACCCCCAGTCGATCGTGCACTCGATGGTCACGTACTGCGACGGCTCCACGATCGCCCAACTCTCCCAGCCCGACATGCGGCTTCCCATCGCCTATGCGCTCGCCTTCCCCGGCCGCTTCGCCGAACCGTTCGGTGCCATCGATTGGTCGACGTTGGGCCGCCTCGACTTCGAACCTCCCGACCGTGTGCGCTTTCCCTGCCTCGATCTGGCCTACCAGGCGGGTCGTATCGGAGGTACCGCTCCGGCCTGGATCAGCGCGGCCAACGAGGTGGCGGTCGAGGCTTTCCTTGAGGGTCGCATCCGTTGGACCGATATTGCACAGGTGATCGAGCGTGTGATGAGCCAACACGACGGCGGATCGGGCGAGACCCTCGACGAGGTCCTGGATGCCGACTCGCAGGCACGCAAGTATGCTGAAATGGTCCTTCCCTAGCCTTTCGGAGACGTGAGTTTGATGGATTCGACGAAGAGTCCGAGTGCCGGCGGCGCTCCGGTGTCCGATCGCTCAACCGAGCAACCGGCCCACGACTGGAAGCGGTCACTCGAGCCGGCCGACCGCGGCGAGGAATATGGCGGTCAGACGAACCCCATGGGGCTGCTGGCCGTCCTCGGCCTCTTCGTTCTGCTGTATTTCTGGGCCGGTCCCCGCTACTTCCTGGTCGTTGTCGGCATCGTGGTGATGATCTTCCTCCACGAGCTCGGTCATTTCGCCACGGCCAAGTGGACGGGCATGAAGGTCACCCAGTTCTTCATGTTCATGGGTCCTCGGCTTTGGTCGTTCCGCCGCGGTGAGACCGAGTACGGGGTTCGCCTGCTACCCGTCGGGGCTTTCGTGCGCATCGTGGGGATGAACAACCTCGATCCGTGCCCGCCGGAGGACGAGCCGCGCGCCTACAAGAACAAGAGCTACCCCAGACGAATGCTGGTGATCACCGCGGGATCGATGATGCATTTCCTGCAGGCGCTCCTCCTTTTCGGCATCGTCGTGAGCGTGATCGGCCTCAACGATCCGTCGAAGTGGTCGGTCGGCTTGATCTCCCAGCTCGAGAACCAGAGCACGCCGTCGGTGGAGGCAGGCCTGGAGCCCGGCGACGACATCGTGGCCATCGACGGTATCGACACCACCGATTGGGGTGAAACGGTCGACTACATCAGCGCCCGTCCTGGCGAGACGGTGACGCTCACCATCGATCGGGCGGGGGAGGTCTTCGACGAGACCGTGACCCTGGCCTCGATTCCCGACGAGGAGGGCGACGGGCAGCGCGGCTTCCTGGGCGTCGGACCGTCGTTCGATCGCACCCGGGAGAGCCCGGTCCTGGCGGTCGAAACCTTCGGTGAGACCATGTGGCAGGCCATCACGGCCATCCCCCGATTCCTGTCGCCGGCGACGCTTGGCGAACTCGGGCGGCTGATGTTCGAGGGGTCCGGCTCGGTCGACATCAACAGCGATGAGGCCGAGCGGCCGGTTTCGCTGGTCGGCGCGGTCCGCATTGCCGGGCAGGACGACTTCGACGTCACCGTTCCATTGATGATGCTCGGCATCTTCAACGTCTTCATCGGGGTGCTCAACCTGTTGCCGCTTCTGCCCCTCGACGGCGGCCACGCCGCGATCGCCACCTACGAGCGGCTGCGGTCCCGAGGCGACTACCGTCATCAGGTCGACGTGGCGAAGCTCCTCCCGGTGGCCTACGCGGTGATCGGTCTGCTGGGCTTCATCATGATCTCGACCGTCTACCTCGACATCGTTCGACCGATCGGCTGATCGTGGAAGCCGGAGCGGTGGTCTTTCCCCGCAAGAAGACGCGCCAGATCATGGTGGGCGACGTGGCGGTCGGTGGGGGAGCGCCGATCACGGTCCAGTCGATGACCATCACCAAGACGGCCGACGTCGACGGAACACTGCAACAGATCTACGGGTTGGCCGCCGCCGGTGCCGACATCGTTCGCTGCACCTGCAACGAACCCGAGGCCGCCGAGGGACTGGCCCGAATCGTGCCCCGGAGCCCGGTGCCGATCGTGGCCGACATCCACCATCAGTATCGTCGGGCGCTCGAGGCGCTCGAGGCCGGTGTCCACTGCCTGCGGCTCAACCCGGGCAACATCCGGAAGCCGGAGCACATCAAGGCCGTTGCATCGGAGGCCAAGGATCGTGGTGTGCCCATTCGGATCGGCGTCAACGGCGGCAGCCTCGACCCGAAGCTCTACGAGAAGTACGGCGGCCGGGTGACGCCGGAAGCCATGGTCGAGTCGGCGCAACAGGAGATCGCCTACTTTCACGAGGTCGACTTCGATCTGATCAAGATCTCGGTCAAGGCGTCGAACGTTCCGCTGATGATCGAGGCCTACCGACAGCTGAGCGAGGTGACCGACTACCCGCTGCATCTCGGGGTGACCGAGGCCGGTCCTCCGCCGGCCGGCATTGTCAAGGCCACGGCCGGGATCGCCACGCTGCTGGCCGAGGGGATCGGTGACACGCTCCGCTACTCGCTGACCTCCGATCCGGTGGACGAGGCCCGCATGGGCCGGGTGTTGCTCGAATCGTTCGGACTTCGTGAGCGCAAGAACGTGGATCTGATCGCCTGCCCATCGTGCGGACGAGCCGAGATCGACGTCTACGAGGTGGCGCAGAAGGCCCAGGATGCGTTCGCCGACCGTCAGATCCCGCTGCAGGTTGCGGTGATGGGCTGTGTCGTGAACGGTCCCGGCGAGGCTCGTGACGCCGACATCGGTATTGCCGCCGGCAACAAGCGAGGCCATCTCTTCATCAAGGGGACGAACGTCGCCGTCGTGCCCGAGGACGAAATGGTGTCGACGCTCGTGGAATGGGCGGAGTTCATAACCGAGAACGGCACTGAAGCGGCCCTCGAGCGGGCCAAGTCGACTCGCGACGCGGCGCGCAAGGCGGCCGACGAGGACCGTCGACGGAACCTCAACGAGCTGGGCGACGACGCCAACGCGTCGGAACAGATCGTGGAGTTATTGCGCAAGAACCGCTGAACACCGTTCCCGGGGTGAAACGGTGTGGACAGCCGAGTACGTCGTTCGGGTCACCCGCCGTCGTCGGTGGACGGATCGGTACCGGCCTCGGTATCGGCCGCGGCGATCTTGCCCTTGATCTCGACGAAGGCGTCGGTGTTACCGGCGATCTGCTCCTGCAGGTTCTCGAGTCTCTCGGCCGGGGAGGCCTGCAAATGGGCCTCCTTGCGGTCCAGGTCGGCCGACAGGTCCCGCTGCAGGTCCTCGGACCACTTGCGGGCGTCTGCCGCCTCCGATCGAAACCAGCGCTTGATGCGATCCCACGTGCTCATGGTCGTGATCCTATTCGAACAGTTTGCACAACACCGGTCGCAGACCGGTGACAACCGGAGTGAGTCGGCAGGCAAACGACGCGCTTGCGGCCGGGCACGCTAGTATTGTCTAAAGCGTGGGCTTGCGGCCCACGCTTTTGGCTTATCAGCGAGGGCCGGCAGGCCCGGCCCGCCGTTGTTAGGTACGGCCGCCTACGCGTCCAGTCGGCACCGAGCCGCCGGGGTTTCGACCCCGGATGTGCTCGCCGGTGCCGATCGACGGTCGGTTGCACCTGAACTGCCGAACGAACGAAAAAACACAGAACGTGTCCCACGACGAGGAGGTGACAGGTGACCGAACCCAGCACGACATCGACCGAGGCCGGCGACCAGGTGTCGGCGTCCGAGTTCGGAACGCCGGTCGCCGACGCCGTGCACACCCTTCTGGCCGATCCGGTGGCCACCGTCGGTGGCGAACTGATCGACGTGGAATGGACGGGCGGAACGCTGCGCCTCGTGGTCGACGCGGAAGGTGGTATCACCACCGAGCGGTTGGCCGAGGTCAACCGGCTGGTGTCCCCCCTCCTCGACCAGCACGATCCGGTGCCCGGCCGCTACCTCCTGGAGGTGTCGAGTCCCGGTGTGGAGCGACCGCTGCGTCGCGCCGACCATTTCCGGCGGGCCGTCGGCGAGCAGGTCATCGTCAAGCTCGAATCGTGGTCCGAAGTTCGCCGTATTCGTGGCGAGCTGGAGTCGGCCGACGACGACGGCATCTCCGTGGCGGCCGTCGAGATCGACGGCGTCGACCTGTCGGAGGTCGAGAACCACTCGGTGCCCTACGACACGATCGCCAAGGCCCGGACGCACTTCGACTGGGGTCCCACCCCGAAGAAGGGCGGGAAAAGTCAGAAGTCGAAATCAAGCAAGAAGAAGTCTTCCAACAAGAAGTCGTCCAACAACAAACGGAACAAGCGATGAGCAACGAGATGACAGAGGCCCTGCAGGCCCTGGCCGAAGATCGGGGAATTTCGATCGACAAGCTGTTCGGCATCATGGCCAACGCCCTGGAGTCGGCCTATAAACGAATGCCCGACTCCTACGAGTACGCCTGGGTGACCATCGACCCGTCCACGTTCGACATCCGAGTGTTCGCCCAGGAGCTCGACGAGGAGGGTGAGCCGTTCGGCCCCGAGTATGACGTCACCCCCGAGTCATTCGGTCGCATTGCGGCCCAGACGACCAAACAGATCCTCACCCAGGGCATCCGTGAGGTCGAACGGGAGATGAAGTACGAGGAGTACGCCGGACGTGAAGGCGACATCGTCACCGGCATCGTGCAGCAGACCGATTCCCGCTACACCCTGCTCGACCTCGGGCGCGTCGAGGCGTTGCTGCCCCAGGCCGAGCAGGTCTCGATGGGTCGCAGCGAAGGCGGCAACCGGGTCAAGGCCTACATCGTCGAGGTTCGTCGCACGGCCAAAGGCCCGCAGATCGTGGTCAGTCGCACTCACCCCGGTCTCATCAAGCGGCTGTTCGAACTCGAGGTCCCCGAGATCGCGGATGGCATCGTCGAGATCAAGGCCTGCGCCCGGGAACCTGGGCACCGCACCAAGATCTCGGTCTGGTCCAACGATCCCAACGTCGATCCCGTCGGCGCCTGCGTCGGCGCCCGGGGCTCCCGCGTTCGGATGGTGGTCAACGAGCTCAACGGCGAGAAGGTCGACATCATTCCGTTCTCGGAGGACCCGTACGAGTTCGTGGCCAAGGCCCTGTCACCGGCCAAGGTGAAAGAGGTTCGAATCGACTTCGACACCGGGACCGCCGAGGTCATCGTCCCCGACTTCCAACTGTCGCTGGCCATCGGCAAGGAGGGCCAGAACGCCCGCCTGGCCCACCGGTTGACCGGCTGGCGTATCGACATCAAGTCCGAGACCCAGATCGAGGAGGAAGCGGCCTACCAGAGTGAGGAATGGGCCGAAGGTGAATGGATCATCGATCCCGAGACCGGAGCCCAGATGTGGCAGCCGGCTGACGGCAGCCCGGCCATCTCGGCCGAGCAGTGGAACGCGGCCACTGCGGGGGAGAGCACGGAGGTCGAATCAGGCGAGGCCGAGGCCCAGCCGGCTGAGGAGGCCGCCGTGGAATCTGACACCGGCAGCGATGCCGATGCCGAAGCCGACGCCGGTGAGTCAACCCCAGCCGATGCCGACGAAGATGCCGACGCCGACGCCGGCAGCGATG
>JAOTVU010000031.1 GCA_029863385.1 Acidimicrobiia bacterium | reverse complement strand
ACGTACCGGTGACGATCGACGTGGTCGAGACCGGCACCGCCATTGCCGTCGGTTACGAACAGACCGACAAGCCCTCCGAGATCGATGTGCACCCCTCCGGGTTCTCCTTCACAAGCTCGTCCGACCTCGATACCACCACCTTCCTTGACACTGAGATCGACTTCCGAGCGTACGCTCTCTACGACTCGGAGTCAGGCACGCTCCACAACCGACAGCGCCAGCTTCCCGTCCGCGGAGGACACACCGTCACTGTGGAGCCGACCAGCAGCGATCCCACCGTCGGAACCGTCGTTGCGGCCGCCGTGTTCACCGGTGGCATCAACACGGCGCCGGCAATGTTCGACGGGCTCGCCGCTGGCACCACCATCCTCGAGATTGTCCAACCCGCCGGCCACACCCCACCCGCCAACGGACACACCACTCGCACCGTCAACGTCACGGCACCGGATGTGTATGTGGAGGAGTTCCGTGGGTGCGGGAGCTTCGGGTGCAGCTACGTCTACTCGCAACCCTTGGTGGTCGGCTTTGATCTGCAGTTCGCGGCGGTGGTGCGGTTTGAGGTGAAGCCGCCCACCGCGGTCGACGTGATCGTGTCGGTCCCGGCCGGGTCCGGTGTGTTGTTGTCGGCATCGCCAACCGAGGCGGGTTCGGAGTCGATTGTCGTCGACACAGCCGTCACCTCGATCCGCACGTCGCTGTTCTACGTGCAAGGCACGATCGAGGGCGACGACGTCGATGACGACGTACCGGTGACGATCGACGTGGTCGAGACCGGCACCGCCATTGCCGTCGGTTACGAACAGACCGACAAGCCCTCCGAGATCGATGTGCACCCCTCCGGGTTCTCCTTCACAAGCTCGTCCGACCTTACGACAACCTCGTTCTCGCCAGATGTGAACGTGCCGCTGAGGGCGTACGCTCTCTACGACTCGGAGTCAGGCACGCTCCACAACCGACAGCGCCAGCTGCCCGTCCGCGGAGGACACACCGTCACTGTGGAGCCGACCAGCAGCGATCCCACCGTCGGAACCGTCGTTGCGGCCGCCGTGTTTGCGAGCGGCGACGACACCGCCAACGCGATCTTGGATCCGTTGACGGCAGGGACGACGACTCTCGGCATCGTCCAACCCCCAGGCCACATCCCACCCGCCAACGGCTACACCACCAGAAACGTCGTGGTTGACGCCCCGGACGTGTGGCTCTACGAGTCCTCGCCGTCGACCCGTATCACCGATGAGATCATCGGGCGTGACTTGCAGGTGGAGCGCAGGATACGCCTCGAGGTGGTGCCGCCGGCCCCGGGGGTGGACGTCACGATCGACGTGATCGGCCCGACGGTGGCGGTGATCTCCACCGACCCCACTGCGGCTGGTAGCGAGTCGATCACGTTCCCTCTAGTGACTGGTACCTCCACACCGCTGATCTACGTGCAGGGGCTGGCGCTCGACCAGGGGACTGAGTTGCGCATCACCGCGCCGGGCTATGACCAGTGGATCACCACCATTCAGGTCGTCGACTCCGGGTTCGCCATCTACACACCGGGCGACTTCACAACCACCACCACGGCATCGAACCGCACGATCCAGGTCCGCCCGGCGTCGCTCGATGTGTTGCAGCGCGTCGACGAGTGGCAAATGGTCCGAGGCGGCACCACTCCGTCGGTTGACGTGAGCTCCTCCGCCCCCACGGTGGGGGTGATCACCATCAGCCCGCTGGTCTTCACCGGCGACCTTGACTACGTGAACACCCAGTTCGATCCGCTGGCGGTCGGTTCAACGACGATCTCGATCACCCAACCGCCCGGCTTCCTGCCGCCGTCAGGGAGAACCTCGATCATGGCGACGGTCGAGCCAGGCTGATTCCCTTGGACACGCAACGTTGACGTCCCTTCGCGCCGCTGAGGCGAGGTGCCGTTGAAGGTGCCAGGTCGAACGAGACCAAAGCCCCTGGCCGGCCATCCGAAGTGGGGCGACGCTCGAATTCCAACCCATTGCATGCGACAAGGGAGGTTCCACACACACGCGTCACGCCGTGCGATCCGTTCTGGTGTGTGCGGTGATCGCCATAGAGCCCCTGGTACACCAGGACCGAGGTGCTTCGAGGTCGCGGTTCCACCCGTGTTTCGTCGGTTGACTACCAGATCACGGTGACGGTGTTGGAGCAGTTGGTGGTACCGGCCTCGCAGACCCGGAACGAATCCGAGCCTCCGCCCTTACCCAACGATTGAGCGGTGTACAAGCCGTCATTGGCCGTTGTCGCGTACGGGCTGCCGTTTCGGTAGATCTCGACGTTCACGCTGGACGCACCCGCCCAAGTGAGGT
The DNA here is from genome assembly GCA_029863385.1 of Acidimicrobiia bacterium. GTDB lineage: Bacteria > Actinomycetota > Acidimicrobiia > Acidimicrobiales > SZUA-35 > JAHELU01. Next base: position 32,981 of record JAOTVU010000031.1, on the reverse strand, counting down.
CGACGTACTTGTTGCCCTTGATCTTGTAGCCCGATGCCGACAGGCTGATCGACCCACCGGGGCTGCTGACGGTGACGGTGACGGTGACGCTGTCGGAGCTGGTGTTGCCCCCGGAGTCGGTGACCGAGGCGGTGACGGTGTGGGTTCCGTCGCTCAGTGTGGCCTCGAAGCCGGCACCACCACCGATCAGTCCATCGAGGTCGGACGTCCAGCTCAGGCCGGCGCTGATGTTGCCGTCCTCATTATCGGAGGCGGTTCCGGCAAAACTGATCGGTGTGTTGGAGCCGAACGAGGCACCGTCGACGGGGCTGGAGATGGACACCGTCGGTGGGTTGTCGGCGGCGCCGCCGGCCGGGATCCGGGCGGCGTTGTAGCCGGTCAGGTCGAGCAGAGGTTCGTGTTTGGTGTCGCCGCTGTCGTCGGTCCAGTCGAAGTTGCCGTCGTCTACAAGCCTGTCGTACAGGTCGTAGACCGCCGATGCCGTGCTGGGCGGGTTGATGCTGGCCAACAGCGCCAGTGCACCGGCAGCGTGGGGGCTCGCCATCGACGTGCCGCTGATGGTGCCATACGAGCCCTGCTCCAGCGGATAGGTGGAGAGGATGCAGACACCGGGGGCGGCGATGTCGACGTCCAGGCCCCAGTTGGAGAAGTCGGCCAGCGTGTCATCCTGGTCGGCCCGACAGGTTGGTGAGCCCAGGGCGCCGGGGAGGCCATCGAAGTCGGCCAGGGCACTGACGGTCAGAACGTTGTCGAACCGGGCCGGACTGTACCCGTCGGCGTCGGCGTCGTTGTTGCCGGCGGCGACGGCGAAGGCCACACCGGTGTCGACAGCACCCTGTATGGCGTCGTATTCGGCTTGGCTGTGACCGATGCCGCCGAGGCTCATGTTGGCCACCTCGATGTCACCTCGTGCGGTGATCCAATCGATGCCGGCAACGATGCCGCTCTCGTAGCCGCTGCCACTGGAGTTGAGGACCTTGACGGCCCAGATCCGGGCGCCGGGGGCGACACCGACCACACCGAAGTCGTTGTCGAGGGCGCCGACGGTTCCGGCCACGTGGGTGCCATGGTAGTGATCATCGTCGCCACCGGTTCCTTCGGTGGACGAGCAGTAGTTCTGCCGGGCCCAGGGCGGGCCACCACCACTGGTCAACGTGCAGTCGACGCCACCGGCGACATTGAGATCGGGATGTTGGAAGTCGACACCGGTGTCGATCACGGCGACATCGACATCGACCCGGTAGTCGTCCGTCCCATCGATGTCGAGATTGGAGTTGGTGGTGGCGTTGATCCGGCGGATTCCGGTAGGAATCGCATGAGCGGCCAGCTGCACGACATCGTCCACCTCGACGTAGGCGACGTTGGGATTGCGCTCCAAAGCGTTCAGTCGACCCTCGGGGGCGGTCACCGACATTCCCTTGAGGGCGTGACGGTAGACGTGGCCGACGGTCAGGCCATGAGCTTTGGCCACCGCAGGAACGGCGACGTCCACATCGACGTCGTCCTTGAAAACCACGATGTACCTCTCGCCGGCGGGCGGGGCGGCGTCGGCGATGGAAGTCGTCAACAGACTGAGAACGACCGCCAGCGCAAGGCTGATGGACGCAGCGGACCAAGACGCCCTTCGCATGTGTATCTCCTTGGATCAGACTTTGGTTGGGGCGGATAGCCCGGACGGGGTGATGCCGGGATGTAGGCTAGGCTCCCCGTCGGTTGCGTAATCCTAAGGTAACCAACGCTATCAGGCGAATCAAGGGAAATATCCGGCGGTCGGGGCGGGGTCGGGTTCCCCGCCTCAGGCCTGGTCGGGTCGAGTTGTTGCTCCAGCCCGAGCTCGACGGCGCAGTGCTTGATGTACGCCCAGTCCAGCTTGTCGTTGTAGGAGGCGATGATGCCCATGACGTCGGCCAGTTGGCGGTCCCGGTGTCCGGAGGCGGAGACCCCCGACGGTAGGACAGAAGCAGGCCGGCGGGGTCGACCCCGACACCGCCGGCCTGATCTGTCCGCCCTCGGTGTGGTTCTGTTCGAGGACCGCTCGGTGATCAGCTCGACGTCAGTCCGCTACCGGCATCGAACGCTCACATTCTCCACGCTCGACGTCATCTCTCCGTTTGCATTGATCGTCGTACTGATGGTGCGCTGGACGAGGAAGCTCGTCGCACCGCCCTTGCCGATGATTTTGAAGCTGTCGAGCGAAAGGAAGGTGGCCGCTCCGTTTTCCAGTGGCTCGCTGAAGTTGGATTGAAAGACCCCCGTTCCGACCCATTCCTGGCCGCTACCATCGATGAGCTTGGCTCCTTGCGGGTTGCCGTGCAAGGTGCCGGAAACACGATTGTTGTTGATCGTGAAGGTGGCCACGAGGTGCAGCGAACCGCTCGTATGGACGAGTTCCTGGCCACAAATGTCTGTGAACACGAATCCCTCGATGGGGATCGTCTCCCGAAATTCGACGGCCGCGGCCGCACCTGACATGGACCAGAGCATCATCGTGAAAGCGGCGAGGATCGAGAGCGCAACTCGGATGAGCCCTCTGTGATGAGCGTGTGTATGCATCTGATTCTCCTTCGGATGACTGTCGGACGAACGACCGTCGGCCGCTCGTCAACAGAGGCGACTCCGGTGACGGTGAGAATCTGTCGCGGTTCGGAAGAAATCCGCGACGGTAGCCGGTGACTACTCGGCGCTCAGTGTTGCGGTGTTCACAACCTCGGCGGCGAGGCGCGACAGCGGACCGGTGAAGCGTTGGGACGTTTCGATGGCCAGGACGACGGCATCGTCGGTGCGGCCGATCTCCACGATCCGGTTGTCGGCTCCGGCCCAGAGAGCGGCGGGCCCCGTGTCCGGCCACCCATCGAGCCGGAGACATGGTTCGCCGACTGTGCAGGCTCGAGCCGACGCCGCTTGGTCGGTGACGGTGACATCTCGGCGAATGGTCGGCTGCCCGCCGACCGTTGCCGCGACCTCCTTGATGCTCACGTCGCCTGCCGTCTGCAACGCTTCGAGTTCGGTCTCCCAGTCTGACGGCTCGGTTTCCACGATCACGAGTAGGCCCGAGTTGTCACCGGGATCGTCGGCCACGGTCAGCACGATTTGGCCATCGTCCTCGGTGATGACCGCGAGTCCCTCGGGTGCCTCGAAGCTCAGACCTCCGGCGATGCGGTCGGTTGTCTGGGGGCCGGGCAGCAGTCGTGCCGGAAGTTCGGAGCCGTCCACGGCAAGACGTTGCTCTCCGACCGTTTCGGTGTTCGCCGGGTCCGAGGTGTCGAGTCGCTCCCGCCCCTCCGATACGACCACAAGCACGAGCAGAATGGCGGCGGCCGTCGCCATCCAGCCGATCACCCGTGTTCGCGGCATCCAGGTTCGACGTTCGTCGACGGACGGATTGAGCTCGATCAGGTTCGGCGGCTCGTCTTCCTCGACTGACGACCCGACGGCCTCGTCGAACGTGGCGAGGACGGACTGTTTGATACGGTCGCGGTTGGGTGAAGTCCTCGTGGCATCGGCCTCCACCGCCTGAAGGAGGGCACGCAGGTCTTTGTCGGGCGAATCAGCTGACATCGGTGTGCTCCCATGCCTGTGTGAAGCTTCGGCGGGCTCGAGCGAGCAACGACTCGGCCGCCTGATACGTGATGTCGAGCTGGTCAGCCACCTCGGACACCGAGCACTCGTCGAGGTACCGGAGTGCGAGCGCGGCCCGTTGCCGTTCCGGAAGTGAGGCGAGGGCGGCCAGCACGTGGTCGGCGATGATCGACGTGGCTTGCGGATGATCACGGTTCTCGGGTTGGGGTTGTTGCGCCAATCGTTCGAGGCGCCGCTCGTGGCGTTTCTGCGATCGCCATTGGTCGACCATGCGGTTCCTGGCCACGACGAACAACCAGGGTCGGTCGATTTCATCGCCTCGTCCGGCGGCAAAGAGCCTCGCCGCGGCCGTGAACGCTTCGGAGGCGGCATCGTCGGCGGCGGCGGTGTCGCCGGTTCGGGCGAGACAGTAGCGGTAGAGGGCATCGAATTCCGTGTCGAACAATCGGGTCAAGCGATCCCGGTCGTGCAGGCGCGACGAGTCGACCACCTGGCCGTATTCACGGACGCCGTCCATATCTCTAACCACGATGCCGAAGCTCCGAATCCGTCGCGTCTGTATGCTCTCATGAAATCGTGCCCGTCGGCGACGGATTCGACGGCGACGCGACGTGGACAGTGCGGTGGGGCGAAGTTCTCGAAACGTGGGAGGGAGACCGGTAGATGAGGTTCAGGAAGAGGGTTGTGGCGTCGGCGGTCGGCGTGATGGCGGCACTCGGCGTTGGGGTGGCCGGTTGCGGGTTTGGTGATGACGATGCAACGGTCACAATCGACGGTGCGGAACGGCGACTCGTGACGATCGAACCGGCAGCCGACGGCACGGACCTGGTCGAGTACACGACCTCGGCGATGGGCGGCATGCGATTCTCGGTTGATCCAGCTCATCACTTCTATACGCGGGGTGATTTGATCATCGTCTCCGTTGTCGATCCGGCAGGTGAGGACGGTTGGGAGGCCGCCTCGATTGGCCTCGTGACTCAGACGGCCGACGGAGTGCGGATCGACTCCGTCGAGGAACTCCTCGACTTGATTGCCGCCGTACCGACGGCTGAGGTCACGGCGACGGATACGGCGATCGAGGTACTCGGATATCACCTGGCCGGCTACGACGTTCGAGCCGAACCATCGACACGTGAGCACCAACTCGTCGCCGCCGACCGGTTCGGCAGTCCACAGTTTTCGTTGGTCGCCTACACGCCGAATGCTCGGATCTTCCTCGCCGACACCCCGGCCGGCGTGCTGGTGGCCGGAAGCTCGCAGGCCGACGACGTGAGCGGCATCGAGGCGATCGACGTCGCACTCGGCACGTTGGTGGCGACGATCGAGCCGACGGGCGATGGTCTGGATACGGCACTGCCGGACGGCGGGAACCTGGAGCCTGAGGAGATTCGGGACTTCGAGGCGCGGGGACAGATCGATCCTGACGGACCGCCGGCGCTCGACGCTCCCTTCGTGGCCGTTGAGCCGGGTGTCTACCAGCTCGCCAATTTCGGGCCGACGTTCACGCTCGACATCGGCGATGGTTGGTTCACCCAGCCGAACTTCCCCGGCGTCGTTGTCTTCACCGGCGCCACCAGCAAGGGTCCCGGTGATCGTGATCTGCTGTTCCTGACCGGCCCTCTCGACGTGGTGCCGACTGGTCCGGCCCAGGTGGCTGCCGGTGACCCGGTACCAGTCGCCACGGCCGGCGACGTGATCGACGCTTTGGGCACCGATGTCGAGATCACGGACCAGGCGCCCGTCGATCTCGACGGCCTTACGGCCACCCGATTCGACGTGCGGATTCCGGCCGACGCCTCGTGCACGGCCGCAGAACCATGTGAATACGCATTCCGCATGTCGTCGGGCCTGGTCGTGTCCCTCCGCTCCACGCACGATCACCGCATCTGGTGGATCGAGGATGGCGCCGACGGCCCGTCCATGATCCTCGCGATGGCACCCCGGGGACACGACTTCGTCGACCGGGCAACGGATCTTCTCGCCACGATGTCGTTCAACGACAAACCCCGCTGAAGCAGAGGAATTCTTCGTCGTTCGACCTTCGCGCCGGGTTCCTGGATCTGCATGTCGATGATCCAAAAAGGGTGTGGCGATCAACAGCCGGTCGGTCTCGCAGATAGGTTTTGACCCAGGTGACTAAACGCTGATGACCGAGCAGACCTCCTCCCTCCGAACCACGAATGACCGCTATCGACTTCGTCGCGAGCTGGCCGTCGGCGGCATGGCCACCGTCTACCTGGCCGACGACCTCGTCCTCGATCGCCCGGTCGCGCTGAAGGTTCTCCTGCCCAAGCTGGCCTCCGACCCGGCCTTCGTCGACCGCTTCCGCCGGGAAGCACAGTCTTCGGGTCGGTTGCGTCACCCGAACATCGTTGCGGTCTACGACTGGGGGAGCTACGGCGACTCGTACTGCATCGCAATGGAGTACGTGGAGGGTCGGACGCTCGACGACATCATCGCCGCCGACGGGCCGCTGCCTCCGGCCGAGGCGGCCCGTATCGCCGTCGAAGTCGCCGAGGCACTCGACGCTGCGCATCAGCAGGGACTGGTGCACCGGGATGTCAAGCCGGGAAACATCATGATCACGCCGTCGGGGAAAGTCAAGATCACCGATTTCGGCATCGCCCGAGCCGCCAGGAACGACCGTGACCTCACCGAGGTCGGGATGATCGTCGGGACTGCCTCCTACCTGTCGCCCGAGCAGGCCAGGGGTGCCGGGGTCGACCCGCGCTCTGATCTGTACGCCCTCGGCGTGGTCCTGTTCGAGATGGTGACCGGACAGCGCCCGTTCGTTGGTGACAGCGCACTGGCCGTCGCCGGTCACCATGTGTCGACCCCACCTCCCCGACTCCGTTCCATCCGGCCGTCGCTCCCGCCCGCCATCGACGAGCTCGTCGATCGTCTCCTGGCCAAGAACCCCGACGATCGTTACCAGTCGGCAAGCGGGTTGGTCGTTGACCTTCGCAAGATCGCAGGGGCTAGCGAGTCCGATGACCAGCGGACTGCGGTCATGGTCCCCGACGGCATCGACGGCGTCGACGGCCGGTCGTCAAACCGTCCGGCCCCGCCGGCCACCGAGATCATGCCGGACTCGATTCGACCTGACCGGCGACCACGGGTCGAAGATCGCCGACCTCCGGTTGACGCGTCGCGACGTGCCATCGACACCCCGCCAACACCGGTCCCGGCCCGTCCCTCGAGTGGTGCGACCGGCCGTGCATCCGGTCGATCGGGTCTCCTGGTCATCGGTGCTCTGGTCGCTGTCGGCCTGTTCGCCGGGGTGCTCGCGCTGGCCGCTTGGATGGCGTCGCAGCCGTCGGGCGTTCCCGACGACACGACGACGACAACCGCCGCGACCGACCAGACCACGATATCGCCGCCCGCCGCCGAGCCGGTCGAGCTGCCGGACTTCACCGGCCAATCCCAATCGGCCGCCGAGCAGGCCGTCGCCGATCTCGGCCTCGTCGCCCGCGTGGAACAGGTCGACGTCGACGATCCGTCGCAGGCCGGACAAGTGGTCGGCCAGGATCCCAGCCCCAGCGTGGCGGTGGAACCGGGTTCGACGGTGATCATTCGGGTGGGCCGGAGCGCGGCGACAACCACCGTCGCCACCTCGACGACCACAACGGCACCGACGACTGCCCCGCCGTCCACCGACGAATCCACCAGCCCGTCAACGTCCGGTTAGCAACGCAACGCCCGGTATCCGACCGGCGCTGCCGGTCAGGCCGGCTCAGATCACCGGGGAGTTACGCGCGTTTCCGGACAGTTCCTGTCGCTTTCCGCGCGTAACTACCGCGAGGTTCTCACTCGCAACCCGGGGTTGTGGATGTGGCTACCGGCGAGGATGATCTGTTTGACCTCGTCGGCGGGGCTCCGTCCGGCTAGGCGTCGGTGATGCCGGCCCGGATGGCGGCCACAACTTCGTCGGGGACCTCGGCCATACCGTGGGCTTCGGCGGCGTGGGCGGCCGCGGCGGCCAGCACGTCGTCTTCGGTTTCTCCGGTGACGACTCCATCGCAGCCGTCAACCACAGTTCCGCACGCGAACTGTTTCATGATTCCTCCCATCAGGTTCGTCGACCCGGCGACTCCGGGTCGTCTACGGTGAGGATCAGCTCGGACGAGCCATCGAACGAGCCTGCTCGTCGTCGAGTTCCATGTCGTGCACCGTTCGGGCGTGTTCCTGGGCTTCAGCCACCACGGCCTCCAGGTCTTCACCTCGCAGTACGGTTCCACATGGACATTCGATGAGTTGGGCAGTCACGTCATTTTCTCCTCGGAACGACTCTGACTTGATCGTATTGCAGAAAGGTTGGCGAATTCTTGCCCTCGGGTGATCTTCGCATCCACGTAACCGGACGGATGGTGGTCGAGGGGCCCGACGGGTCGTTCGACGAGTCGGCGCTGCCCGGCAATCAGGGGCGGATCGTTCTGGCGGCGCTGGTCGTCGAGCGGGTTCCGGTCGGGCGGGACCGCCTGGCGGAGATGGTGTGGAGCGATGAGATCAGCGAGAGCTGGGGAGCGTCGCTCAACTCGCTGATCAGCCGGATCCGATCCCTGTTCAATCAGGTGGGATTGGATAGCAAGACGATGTTGCAGTCGACGGGCGGTTCGTACGCCATCGTTCTCCCGTCCGGGGGCGTGGGTCGACCTCGAGGTGGCTCGGCGGCGACTGGATCGGGCCACCGGAGCGATGCGGCGGGCGGTACCCGCCGAAGCCCTGCCGGACGCAACCGTGGCCTCCAGTATTCTGCGCCGCCCGTTTCTCAGCGGCTCGGAGGGGGAGTGGATCGAGCAGATCAGACGGTCGATGCGGTTCGCCCTGTACCGCAGCTATGAGTTGCTGGCCGACGGCTGGATCGAGCAGAGCGACCCCTGGCTGGCCGCCAGCGTGGCCGAGCGCGCCATCGAGCTCGATCCGCTGCGGGAAGCGGGTTATCAGCGACTGATGGCGGCCGAGCTCCGGCGTGGCGACTCCAGCGCCGCGCTGAGAGCGTTCGACCGCTGCGAACAGGCGATGCGCCGGGAGTTCGGTTGCTTACCTTCGCCGGCCACCATGGCCATTCTCCAGCAGATCCACAATCAGGGGTGAGTCGCCCGCTGGGGCGGCGCGTCCGCTGACGCGCGCTGTTGGCTCGCTTCGTTCGTCCGGGTGCTCCGGTGCTTGGGACGGTTCGAACGAGACCGGCCCGGTCGAGCCCTGCGTTCAGTGGAGGTGGTCGGGGGGTTGGTGGCCGCTTCGGCGGCGAACCGACTCCGCGTACACGTAGGACCGGATGTGGAGGATCGGGTCGTCGGAGGGTTCGATCCCGTCAACCAGGCGCATCGGGTCACGCACCAGCACGTCGCCGTCTCCCTCACGGCTGTGGTCCAGACCGGTGATCTCGACCGTGCCCATCTCCACCCACTCCCGGTCCTCGGGCCATGCCTTGCTCGGGTCGGTGGTCTGGTCGTCATCAGTGGCCAGTTGGGCCAGTAGTCGGTAGGTGATGGGCAGGAGCCCGGCGACGTCTGCAAACAGGTAGTTGGCGTCGGCGGTGGCCAGTTCCTCGTCGGTCAGGCGCCGCTCGCCGTGTTCGGGGTCGAACCGCCAGCGCACGAACTGGGTGTCGCCGTCCGCGTTGACCAGTTTGAAGGCGTTGATCGAGTTGAACACGATCGTCGACCAGCTCGTCAGTGGCAAGCTCACCGTCTCGATCAGGGCGCCGGCCTCGGCCACGTTGGGTCAGCTCGGCCGCTCCCGGTGTGGCGGTGAACGTGCCCTCCAGCACCACACCTTTGTGGTGGGTGATGCGTTGCCCGTCTGTGGCTACGTCGCCGTTGCTAGCGTTGAGCCGCACGGTTTTCCGTTTGTCGATTGGTGCGGTCGACGGTGTGGGTCCGGTGGCCCCGGATGCCTCTCGTCATCGAAGCTGCAGGAGTTGGTCGACGATGGCCCCTGCCAGGTCCGGGTCTGTCCACAAGTCGATGATTGGACCTTGGAGGTCGACCAGAGCCAAGCGGTGGCGACAGTCGGCGAAGGTCACGATGGTTGCTCCGTCGATCAGCGGATCGCTCGACGAGCCGAGACAACCGTAGGCCGAAGCCCACGCATCGGTGGCGTCGACGTCGCCGAGACCGGTTCGAGCGATCAGGGTCGGGGTCGAACCGGCGCAGGTCGTCGGTGGTTCCGCCGGGTCGATCAGCAGCACGCCGTTCAGCGTCGGGCCGGCTTCGAGTGTGCGACACGAAACCGCTGTTCCGATCGGTTTCATGTTCGGGGGGATGGCGGCGAACATGGCGCTCTGGCAGGCGTTGGCCAGGATGTCGTCGATCACCTGCAACGCCGTGTCGACGTCGACGACACCCGGTACCAGATATGCCAACCAGACACGGGAGGGGCCCACCACGTCCAGTTTTCGCCCCATGCGCCAGTCCGGGGAGTCGCCGAAGTCGATGAGGCCGAGCCCGCCGGGGGCCATTCCCGTGCCCTCGAGCGCCTGCGCTCCGATCGTGATCGATCGCCCCTTGTCGATGGTCAGCAGGAACTCGGTTTCCGTGAGGTTTGTTGGGCCGGGGTTGCATGAGTTGGCCGGGATCAGTTCGGGCGGCGACTGACCGGGTGCTGGCGTCGTAGCGGAACCATTGTCCTCCGGTGCTGCGGTGGGCTGCGAAGAATGGTCGTCGGTCGTGACGGTCGCTATTGGATCGCCGGCTTCGATGGTGGCTTCGGTCGTTGGTCGAGAACGGTATGCAATCATGAGGCCGGAGAGGACAACAGCGGCGGCGACCGCCACGGCCGCAACGGATGGCGATGGCCGGAGGCTTCTGCTGATCTTCGGTCGTGACCGTTCGCGGCGTGTCGACTTGGACGCCTCTGGTGAATCCTGGAGCAGGCGGGCAAGGACGGCTTGGCGATGGTCTTCAGGTGTGTCGACGTCGTCGGCCAGCCGTCGTAGGGCGTCGGTCAGGCGGGGATGGTCCGGCCACTCCGTCATGATCCAAGCTCCCTTGCCAGGAGGCGGAGGCCGCGGTGCACGAGCGACCTGGCGGTGGTCGGGCGACAGCCCAGCATTTCGGCGATCTCGACCGAGGTGAAGCCGCCGATGTAGGCCAGCACGATGGCGATTCGCTGCCGGTCGGGTAGTCAAGCCAGTGCATCAGTGAGTTAGTGGTCGTAGGGCGGTCGGTCTGTGTTGTGGTTGACGATGGTCGCCTGATGCTGTTCGACGATGCGAAGGCGGTTGGCCCGCCGCCGTCCGCGCCTTCTCGCTCCGTTCACCACGACGGTCCGCAGATAGCCGGCGGGGTTGAGCACCCGGTGCCAGCGCTGCTGCAGCTCGACGAAGGCATCCTGGACGAGTTCCTCCGCCTCGTGCTGATTCCCGGTCAGCACAAAGGCCAGCCGTAGCAGCAGCGCATACTCGGTTCGGAACACCTGCACCAGGGTCTCCTCATCGGTGGGTTCCGACGCAGATGTTCCTGTGATCCGACGGGTCACGCTCACTCCACGGCCGCTGTCAGCTCGGCCAGCATCACCTCGTTGACGAGGTCCAGTACTCCTCGGTCGACGAAGAACGGTGCGTCGGGCATTGGGACGGTGCGCCCTGGGGCGACGGTCAGACAGAAGCGGGTCGTGAAGGAACGCGACCAATACTGCGTCGATTGCGGCGCTTCATCGCTCCTGGAGTACGACCACGTCCCCGACTACGCTGTCAGCGGGAGAACTGTCGTGGAAGAACTTCAACTCCGTTGTGCTTCATCCCACGCGAAGCGGCACGACGCTCCTGCGAAGTAACTCAGCGGTCTTGACGGCTGGTCTTCGCCGATGACCTCGACGATGTGGGCTGGTGCGAAGCGACGCCGGGGCTCGGTTTCGTGTCAAGATCACTGGATGGACGTACAAGACCTTCCGGTGCTCGACTCGTTGGAGCTCGTGGTTGTTGTCGACAACGAAACCGACACGCTCTCGAGCATCGATCCCGAGGTGGATCAGGCCCCCGAGATTGCATCGCTGCTGATGCGGCTGCCTGCGGCCCGCGAGCATGACGGGAACCGGGGCGTGTGTGTGTTCGACCATCTGTGTGTTGCCTGTCATGGCCTGTCGGTTCTGGTCCGCGGGACGCTCAGCGGTGAGTCGAGGACAGCGTTGTTCGATGTCGGACCGTACGGCGATGTGTGGCTCGACAATGTCGATCGCCTTGGCATCGACCTCGCTGAGATCGAGTGGATCTTCCTGTCGCATTGGCACGCGGATCACTCGGGTGGATTCCCGACAGCGGTTGGCGCAATTGCTGAGGCCCGCGAGAAGGCCGGGCTCGCACCTCCGCTCGTTGACCTCCATCCGAATCGCCCCGATCAGCGCGGCATTCAGCTCCCGACGGGAACGTTTGCGTTGTTGCCGCCCGAGCCGACCATCGACGAACTCGAGCAGGCCGGCGGACAGATCGTCATCCACGATCACCCACACGTGGTCGCTGGCCTCTTCGTGGGCAGCGGCGAGATCGATCGAGTGACGGCCTACGAAACCGGTCTGGCCGGGCACTTCACCTGGCGAGGAGATGTAGGAGGCCCCGACCCGCTGATTATGGATGAGCGGTTTCTTGCAGCCCATGTCCGGGGACGAGGAGTGTCCGTCCTCTCGGCGTGTTCCCACGCGGGGGTGGTCAACGCGTGCCTAGGCGCCAAGGCCCTCTTCCTGGACACACCGATCGACGTGGTGCTCGGCGGGTACCACCTCGCCGGCGGCGCCATGGAGCCGCGGATTCCCGACACCGTTCGAGACCTGGTGAGCCTTATCGACCCAAAGATCGTGGCCCCCGGTCACTGCACTGGTTGGCGCGCCAAGGCGGCGCTTGTCGAAGCCTTCTCGCCCGGGCGATACGGCCCGAGTGTCGTCGGCTCGCGATACAGCCTCATCGCTCGGAGCCAACCGGAAGTCACCGTCGAGCTGGTATGACACGCCACGGGTCGATTCCCATCAGCTCTCGTGTTGTTTAGGCTGGATTGGTGGTTCGTCGGCCGAGGCGGTTGCGGTGGTCATGATGGATTGGCCTCGTTCGGGAGTGTTGCCGGTCTCACCGTTGTGCCGGCGTGAACCTCAACCGAGTCTTCGCCCTCGGCAACGGCTGGACCGGCGGCGTTGGCATGGTTGTCGGTGAGACTCTGGACGAAGCGGAGTAGCTCGATCGGAATCGGGAAGATGAGCGTCGAGTTCCGTTCCGCGGCGACTTCGGCCATCGTCGACAGCAGGCGGAGCTGCATTGCGCCGGGGCTCCGGTCGAGTACGTCGGCAGCTGCACCCAACGATGTGGCGGCTTCACGCTCGCCTTCGGCGTGGATGATCTTCGAACGGCGCTCACGCTCGGCCTCGGCCTGGCGGCCCATGGCCCGGCGCATGGTCTCGGGCAACTCGACGTCTTTCACCTCGACGAGCGTCACCTTGACGCCCCACGGGTCGGTGACCCCGTCGACGATCTGCTGCAACTGTGTATTGATCTCATCGCGTTTGAGTAGCAGGTCGTCGAGCTCGACCTGGCCGAGCACCGACCTGAGCGTGGTCTGCGCGATCTGCGAGGTGGCGACCAGGTAGTTCTGCACGGCGACCACGGCGCGGACCGGGTCGACGACGTTGAAGTACGCGACGGCGTTGACGCGCAGCGTCACGTTGTCCTTGGTGATGACGTCCTGAGGTGGTATGTCGAACGTCACCGTTTGGAGGTTGACCTTCATCATCCGATCGACAAGGGGGATGATGAAGAAGAGGCCGGGCCCCTTGGCGCCGATGACCCGGCCGAGGCGGAAGATCACGCCGCGTTCGTATTCGTTGACGATCTTGATCGACGCGTACAGCAGCGCGAGCGCAATGAAGAGTGCGCCTAGGAGGCCGTAGAGCAGTGCGCTGGTCATGATGAATCTCCTGCATCTTCTGATTGGATTGTGTCGTCGGAGAAGGCGTGCAGCGGTTCGACGACGAGTGTGAGACCGTCCAGGCCGACGACTTCGACCCGTGACCCGTCGGTCACAGTCTCGTGGGGGTCAGCGGGTCGGATGCCCCACCACGCACCCTGTAGGAACACTTGTTCGCCAGCACCACTGAGCCGCACCGTTGCCTGCCGACCTACGAGCAACCCCGGACCCGTAGTGGACGACGGCGCTCGGCGGGACCGCAGAGACATGCGACCTGCGATCACGACGAAGCTGCCGATGACCACCGCGGACGGCACGATGACGGCGACACTGATCTCGATCCCCGGCGTGTCATCGATGAGGAAGAGCCCGCTGAGCACCATCGACAGTGCCCCACCGGCCGCGGCCAGGCCGATGCCGGGTGCGGCCACCTCGGCGATGAACAGTGCAGCCGCCAGCACGAGGAACATGATGCCCACCGCCCCGACCGGCAACACGGCGAGTCCGAACATCGCCAACAGAATGAACGTCAACCCGAGTGCGCCGCCGACTCCCAGGCCGGGCGAGGCGAGCTCGTAGATCAGCCCGAGCGTGCCGATTGACAGCAGCAGGAAAGCGATGTTGGGGTCAGCGAGGAACTGTTGGATTTCGCGTAGGACGCCCATCTCGTGCCGTTCGATGCTCGTGCCGGCAGTGTCGAGTCGCACTTGGCGGCCTGTCGGACCGACGTCGACAATTGTTCCGTCGACCGCCACCAGCAATTCACCGACGGACGTCGCCACGACGTCAATAGCGCCGAGCTCGAGGGCCTCGGAGGCACTGGCGGACCGGCCCTCGCGCACCGTGTCGGTGATGAACTCGACGTCGCGGCCACGAAGCTCTGCCAGGGCGGCGGCGTAGGCGATGGCGTCGTTCACCACCTTGGCGTCGAGATCGTCGCCACCCTGGCCGCTGATCGGGGTTGCCGCTCCGATGGCGGTGCCCGGTGCCATCGCTGCGACGTGAGCCGCGAAGGTGATGATCGCCCCTGCGGACGCGCCGCGGGCCCCCTGTGGGCTTATGTAGACGATCACCGGGATCTCACTCGCGAGGATGTCCTGCACGATCGCTCGCATTGATGTGTCGAGGCCTCCTGGTGTATCGAGCTCGATAACGTATGCGGCGGCCAGATCACGCTCGGCCCGGGCGATCCCGTCCTCGATGTGCCCGGCGATGACCGGGGTGATCGGATCGGCCACCGTCGTGGCCAGCACCGATCGCGTCGGCCCGTCCTGGGCCTGTGCCTCACCAGCGAACGCACCTACGACGCCGATGGCGACGACCGCGAACCAGGCCACCGCCCGAAGCCGGGGCACCGATACGGCTGGGCCGCGTGACCGCACGTTGGGGGACCGCTGATGGCGGTACCGGTGCAGCCAAATGGCGGCCATGTCACTCGGCGTGATCCGGTTGGATGCGCAGAGCGACGGGCGTCCGCATGACCTCGGGATCGTTGTCCCACCGACGCGTTGAGCCCTCGATATCAGTGAATGAGAAAGTCACTGTTTCCGATGGCCGAGCCACACCCCAACACTACGCCGCCGGACACCCCGCTCCACCACACCCGATCCGACTCCTTTGGGCGCCACCCGCACGATCGACATCGACGACTGCCTCGTTGCCGTACTTGAGAAGCAACGCAAGAACGAGCCCGCTGAGTCCCCGGCCTCGCCATCACCGATGCGAGTTCGTCTTCACCAAACCTCGAGGCAGCGACTACCACCAGCAGTATCAGGCACTCGGGACCGATGACGGTGCCGTGCATTTCGAAAATCTGGGCGGAGTGGTCAGCGGCGGTTCTCCGATGTTTTTTGACGATTTCTCAAACTTCTTGTCATGCGAACTGAAGTATGCGCGCTCTTGTAGTTGTGAGCGCCGATGCGAAGGAGGAGTTTGCAGCATTCTTCGAAGCTGCTGAACGTCGACTTCGCCTCGCGCTCACTGGCGCATTCGGGGTCGAGACAGGTCGTGACGCGACCGCCGAAGCACTGGCCTGGGCATGGCAGAACTGGGGCGAAGTCCGGGAGATGACCAATCCCGTTGGCTACATCTACCGGGTCGGAAGAACCAACGCGTTACGAGGCCTCGATCGGGACCTCGCATCGGCTACGACGACCATCGAGGCCCATCCCTCGGACTGGGAGCTCCCGAACTACGAACCCAACCTGGCGAAGTTCCTCGCTCGACTCCCCGAACGACAGCGCGTCGCAGTGTGGATGGTCCATGGCCTCGGATTCAGCCATCGCGAAGTAGCCGAACTCCTCGAATGCTCCAGGCCCACCGTGGCCACCCATGTCCGCCGGGGCCTCAGGAAGCTCCGTCATCGTCTAGGGGTGGACTATGAGTAGCCATTCCGAAACCGAGCTTCGTCGCTGGATCCAGGAAGTAGCAGCCACGTCTGAGCCGATCGAACTCGAAGACGTCCTGGACTGGCCTCCCGTCGACTCCGACCCCTCGAGCTCCACCGACGTCACCAACCTCGTGCCCCTCGAACTCGCCGAACCTGCAAGGGAGAGACCAATGAACAGCAAACGAGCCGCAATCATTCTTGCCGCCGCTGCAGCGGTCATCGCCGTCGTAGGCTTCGCCTTCGCCCTCACGAGCGTCGACAATTGGGAACGACGTCGCGGCCGAGGGTGACGAACCGACTGTCACCGCTCCAGCCGACGATGAGACAACGGTGACCGCTCCGGCACCAACCCCCGCACAGGTGGCCACGGCCTACTGGCAAGCACTGGAAGCCGGTGACCGGGAGGCGGCTCTTGGCTTTGTCGATCCAACAGCGCTCGATTCAGGTGACCCCGCGCCGTTCGGACGGGCCGGTACGTATGCAAGCATTCTCGACTGGTATGAAGCAGTGGACTGGCAGTGGCGACTCAACGAGTGCGTGGACTTCGACGACGGTGCCGCCAAGTGCTCTGTAACAGCCGGCAACGCCTGGAGCGAAGTACTCGGTGTCGAGCCGGTCACCGGCATCTTCATCGTTCGGTTCGGCGAGAACGGGATCATCGAGGTGGAAGACCAGGTCGACAACTTTCTCGCCCAGTGGGGACCACAAGTATTCGAAGTTTTCTTTGACTGGGTCACGGAGAACCACCCAGATGATGCGGCGATCATGTTCGACTTCAGCGTCGACACCAACCCGGAGATTCTCAGCCTCTACGAGCTCAATACCGCTCGCTTCGTTGAAGCTCAACAGACCGAGTAGACGAGGATCCTCGCGACAACGGTCGCATCATCTGCTGTCCCACCACACCGACGCCGACCGAAGCGCCCGGGATTCTCGACATCGAAGATCCAACGAACAGGCTCGGTAACGGAGAGTATGACGGCTCATTCCATCCAAACGAGGACGGCCACGAGGCACGAGCCGAGCTTTCGGACGTTGTGGTCCGCCGCCGGAGCTGTTCACGCCTGGTTGAGTCTGGGGAACGCAAAACCCCGCTGGTGGAGCGGGGTTTCGGGGCTTGCGAGGTTGGCGCGCTTGAAGGGACTCGAACCCCTAACCTTCTGATCCGTAGTCAGATGCTCTATCCAATTGAGCTACAAGCGCAGGTGTTCATGCGGCGCTCGAGACGGCGGCCCGTGCCCAAGCCCAGACATCGAGTCTAGGGGCATCCACCGATCTCCTCCACCCCTTTCAGGCCCCGGGTGCGCCCGAGAGGGCAAGCCGGCGATGCAGACCACTGATCTGATGTACATTCACGCATGGGCATCGGTATGGCGATCCTCGCCATCGCTCCGCCGGGTGAACACGAGGTGCTGGTCTTCCTCGTGCAGCTCTCCATCCTGCTCGGCCTCGCCCGCTTCGCCGGCTCGCTGGCCCGCCGGATCGGGCAACCGGCGGTGGTCGGAGAACTCGCCGCCGGGATCGCGGCGGGGCCCTCGCTGTTCGGCCGGGTCGCACCGCAGGCGTTCGAGTGGGTGTTCGCCCCCGGCGAGGACGCGTCGATGATCTTCGCCCTGGCCTGGCTCGGGCTGCTGCTCCTGCTGGCCGTCACCGGCATCGAGTCCGATCTCGATGTGGTCCGTCAGCTCGGGCGCCCCGCCGCCGTGGTCACGACCGGCAGCCTCATCGTGCCCCTGGCCGGCGGGCTCCTGCTCGGTTTCGCCATGCCGAACGAGCTCGTCGGACCGACGACGTCCACCGGTTTGTTCGCCGTCTTCCTCGCCGTCGCGCTCAGCATCTCGTCGCTGCCGGTCGTGGCCCGGGTTCTGTCCGAACTCGGGATGGTCCGCCGCGACGTCGGGCAGCTGATCCTCGCCGTGGCGGTGGCCAACGACGTCATCGGCTGGCTGCTGCTCGGACTCGTCGTCGGCGTCGCCGGCTCGGGTGGGGCACCGACCCCTGGCGCCGTCGCGATCACGATCGTTGCCGTCGCCGCCTTCTTCGCGGCGGCGCTCACGCTGGGGAGCGCCGCCACCGAGTGGGGCCTACGACAAACCGCCGGGCGGGGCATCGAAGCGCAGGTCGGGCTCATGGTCGGCACGGTCGCCTTGGCGGGAGCGGTGACGCAGGCGATCGGCGTCGAGGCGGTCCTCGGGGCGTTCGTCGCGGGGTTGGTGATCGGGCGGTCCCGCTGGCGGGACGAGCGGGCGATCTCGGTGCTGGAAACCGTGACCAACGCCCTGCTGGCTCCGCTTTTCTTCGCCACCGCCGGACTCCGTGTCGACGTCGCCGTGTTCGCCGAACCCACCGTCGCGGTATGGAGCCTGATCATCATCGCCGTCGCCACCGCCACCAAACTCCTCGGCGCTGGTGTCGGCGCCCGGCTGGCCGGCCTCCCCGGCCCCGAGGCCCGTGCCCTCGGCGTCGGCCTCAACGCCCGAGGTGCACTGGAGATCGTGATCGCCTCCATCGGGCTCAGCCTCGGCATCCTGACCGACGCCTCCTACGCGGCCATCGTCATCATGGCGCTCACCACCTCGATCGTCGCGCCGCCCCTCCTGCGGCGGGCGCTTCGGGACTGGCCCGGCACCGAGTCCGAACAACGGCGCCTCTCCGCCGAGGAGGCCGCCCGCCGCCAGGTCATTCTCTCCGACCGCCCGCCGCTGCTGCTCACCCGGGGTCGCCCCGGGTCGATCTCGGCCGCCCAGTTCATCCACTGCTGCTGGCCGCCGCACCAACCGGTCGTCGTCGCCACATCGGTCGACCGGAGTCGCCTGGCGCCCATCCTCAACACGTTCGCCGACCGCAGCGTGAAGGTGCTCGAACACGAGGGCGACCTGGCCCGGTTGGTGAGCGAAACCCGACGCGGCTACGGCGCCATCGTGCTCGGTGTCAACGAGACCGTCGACGAACCGGTGCTCGGCACCCTCCACCGGGAGGTGCTGGCCACGACCGACACTCCGGTCGTCATCGTGCGCCGTGAACGAATCTCGGGGCGGCCGCTGCCTGCGCCGTTCGCCCACGCCCTCGTTCCGATAACGGCCCAGCACACCAGTCGGGCCGCTCTCGAACTCGCCTGCGGCCTGGCGGTTGCCCTCGGCGCACGCCTCACCCTGGCCCACATCGTCACCGAACCGAACCTCGATCCCTTCCGTTCACCCGGTGGCCTGACCACCACAGGCCCGATTGCCGACCCGACCCTTCGAACCGCGGCCGACACCGCCCGCGTGCTGGGAGCCCGTGAGGTGGCGACCATCGCCCGGACCGCCGCCAATGCGGCCACCGAACTCGCCGGTCTCGCCCTCGAACTCGACGTCGACATCATCGTGGCCGGCACCACGGTGCAAGGTGATCGATTCGGGCCGACGGCAACGTTCCTCCTCGACCATGCTCCGATGTCGGTTGCCGTCGTGGCCACGCCGGCAGGCTGGACGCGGCCACCGACTTCTCGCCGCCACTGACGGCGGGTGTCGATCGTGACCCCCGCAACCGGTGGCGGAGCGGCACCGATGTATCACCGCCGGCGTTTCAACCGTCTTCATGACGTCACCCGATCACAGACCCCTGGAGGGACAACACATGTCTGCACCCGTAGACCTCGAAGGAAAGAAGCGCGTGTCGGCAGAGGCCGAGTACCGCTACGTGAACAAGTATCTCGACGAAGAGGTGTCGTTCGAACCGTCGCCCGATGAGGTGGTCACCTCGTTGGGTCCGGTGACCGACGAGACCGACGAGGCCGCGGCGTTCGACGCCATGCGGACCAACGCCGGGTCGAACATCAAGGTGGTCAACGCCGAGCGCGGCTTCGCGATCCTGGAGGTCGCCACCACCGAGGCGGCCGAAGCGCTCGACGCCGACGTCACCGCCGCCGTCCCCGATGCCAACACGCTGCCGGTCATGATCGACGGCGAAGGCAACCGTCGCTACTTCCTACCCGACGAACTGACCGTTCAGTTCGCCGACGGCGTGTCCGACGACGAAGCCGAAGCCATCATCCGCGACGCGAATTCGACCGTCGTGCAGAAGCACCGCACCGCCGGCTACTACACCATCTCGGTCCCCGAGGGCGAAGGCCTCTTCGCCACGGTTCGCGCGTTCAGCGACCGCGACGACGTCGAGTTCGCCGAGCCGAGCGAAGTGGGCATCGACGACGCCCTGGACGACGCCGATCTCGGCGACGACGTTGTCGGCACGATCCACGACGTGGACACCGACGATTTCGCGCCCGACACCCCAACCTCCGAGGCGGCCAGTACATCCGAGCAGTTCTTCAACCGGCTCTGGGGCCTCGACAACCGGGGCCAGACGATTCTCGGCACCACCGGCCGATTCGACGCCGACATCGACGCCCCCCAGGCGTGGAGGATCGAGACGGGTAACAGCCGGGTCGTCGTCGCCGTCATCGACACCGGCGCCGATCTCGACCATCCCGACCTGGCGACGCGCCTGACACCCCAGGGCGCAGAGGATTGGGACTTCGCCGATCCGGCCGACACCGTCCCCCAGGACAGCGGCTCCCACGGCACCCACGTCGCCGGCACGGCGGTCGGTTCCTCGAACAGCACCGGCATCGTCGGCGTCGCCCCCGGGGCCCGACTCATGCCACTGCGGATCAACCTCACCGCAGGCATGAACGCCAACCGGGCCGACGCCATCAACTATGTCGCCGACCTCGCGGCGGCCACACCGGGGCGTCGCTTCGTGATCAACTGCAGCTGGCGGGCGAGCGGCAACATCGCCGCCATTCTTCGGGCGATCCGCCGGGCGGTTGCCCGCGACGTGCTGGTCATCTTCGCCGCCGGCAACGACGACCGCGACATGGACGTCCAGCCGCAGTACCCCGGCGCCTACCCCGAGGTGATGTCGGTGGCCGCCACCGACCAGTCCGATGTGCGGGCCTGGTTCTCGAACTACGGTTTCACCGTCGACATCGCCGCTCCCGGCGTCAACATCTACTCGTCGATACCGGACGACACCCACGGCTACATGAACGGCACCTCGATGGCGTCGCCCCACGTCGCCGGTGCGGCCGCCCTCGTGTGGTCCCGCAATGAAACGCTGTCGGCCAACGACGTCCGCCGGATCCTCGAGCAGAGCGCCGACAACATCGACGCCCGCAACCCCGGCTTCGAAGGCAAGCTCGGCTCCGGGCGGCTGAACGCCTACCGGGCGCTGCTGAGAACCCCGGCGCCGGTCCGACGGCCTCGAATCATCCGGCAGTTCGACTACCCGCAGGACAACGCCGGTTCGAGCACCGGGCTGGCCTTCGCCCCGGCGTTCCGGTACCCCTGGTTCCGGAACCAGCCTGCCCTTCTGTTCCTCACCCAGCAGGCCGGGAGCGAACGGGTCTACTTCCTCAACACGTTCACCGGATCCGTCCGCTACTCGGTCGACCCGGTCCAGAACGACACCATCGGCTCACTGGAATGGCACGACAACCAGATCTGGGCCGCCAATGTGACCACCGGGTCGGGGTCGATCAATCGGATCGCGCCCTTCGGCGGCAGCCAGGTCGGCTCGATCCCGGCTCCGACCGGACGAGGAGAGGGGCTGGCTCACGACGGCCGGTACCTCTACTACTCGACCCAGAACCGGATCCACGTGATCGACCCCGCAACCGGCTCGGTCCGATTCTCGTTCCCCCCTCCCGGTGGACGGTGCCGGGCACTGTCGATCGGCGGCGGCAAGCTGTTCATCGGCGACGGCTCCACCAACCGGATTCGAGTGCTCGATGCCGGAACCCGGATCGAGCAGGTCGCCTACGAGGCGCCCGGTGGCGGGTCCCGGCAGGTCGAGGGATTGGCCTATGATGCCCGCCGCCGTGAGCTCTACGTGGCCAATCAGAGCGAGGAGCGGATCTACGTGATCCGGGCCTGAGGGCCTGAAATCCGGTCGGATCGGTGCATCCGGAACAGGCGACTGGCCTGCACCGATCCGACCTGCCCACGACCCCAGGCTGGTACCGTTCGACCGGGTGAGCCCGGACCACACCCGACGGAATGCCGACCCCCGGACGGACGACCCGGGGTCCTCCAAAGCCGAGGCATCGTTTGTCGAACTGCTCACTGATCGGGTATTCGGACCGTTCTTCTTCGCCAACTCGATCAGCAACACGGGCAACTGGTTCCAGAATGTGGCCGCCGGCATCGTCGTCTTCGAACTGACGGGATCGAACACAGCGGTGGGAGCGGTCAGCATGCTGCAGTTCCGCGCCACCATGCTGCTCACCCCCTATGTCGGGGACCGGGTCATGGCGTTCTGATCGGTCGCCTTTCTTGGCTGCCGGCCGATCGCGGCCGGTGTCGACGGCTTCCTGGCCGACATGTTCTCGGTCCGGGTTTGCAAACTCGGCGTTGCCGGTGTCCTCGCCGCAACCGCGGCGTTTGCCATGGGGCGTCTCCAACCGACCGCCGATCAGATCGCCGACTGATCACCGGAGGGCTTGCTTTTCGGGCGAACGCCCGGCAAGCCGTGGGCGAACACCCCGGGTAGTTCTTCACACACGTTGCCGTCAACATGCTTCACCCTGATACCTTGTGAACCAACCGCGATGGAGGGATCGACAAAGGTGGAGGACATGGGATCACAGACAACAGACCTGGCCGGGCAGTCCCGGGACAGGTCCCGAATTCGACTGGGAGCGATGGCCTTTCTGGCCGTGTCGCTGCTGGTGGCGCTCATCGCGCCGGCGTCGGCCGCTCCCGGCGACAACCAGGGCAACGGGCAGGTCGATCCCCCCGGCCAGCTGATCGATCTGCAGTTGCTGGCGTTCAACGACTACCACGGCCACGTCGAATCCGGCGAAGCCGGTACCGTCGACGGCGAGCCCGCCGGGGGCGGCGAGTATCTTTCGGCCAAGCTCAACGAGCTACGAGCCGGCAACAAGTACAGCCTGACCGTCGCCGCCGGCGACCTCATCGGCGGTTCACCGTTCTTCAGCGGCCTGTTCCACGACGAACCGTCGGTCGAGTCGCTCAACGCCATGGGCCTCGACGTCTCGAGCGTCGGTAACCACGAGTTCGACGAGGGCGTCACCGAGCTGCTGCGCATGCAGGACGGCGGCTGCCATCCTGAGGACGGCTGCTACTTCCCCGATGAGCCCTACGCCGGTGCCGACTTCCAGTGGCTGTCGGCCAACGTGGTCGACGAGAGCGGCTCCACCCCGCTCCCACCCTACTGGATCAAGCGGTTCAACAACATCAAGGTCGGCTTCATCGGCATGACCCTCGAAGCGACCGACACGCTCGTCGCCGCTGCCGGCATCCAGGGCTTCGACTTCCTCGACGAGGTCGAGACGGCCAACGCGCTGGTGCCCGAGCTGCAGGCCCAGGGCGTCGAGGCCATCGTCGTCCTCCTGCACGAGGGCGGCATCCCCGACCCGATCCCGATCAACGGCTGCTTCGGCATCTCCGGCCCGATCGTCGCCATCAACGACGGCCTCGACTCGGCCATCGACGCGGTCATCACCGGCCACACCCACCTGCCCTACAACTGTGTGCTGTCCGACCCGAGCGGCGCCGACCGCATGGTCACGAGCGCCTTCTCCTACGGCCGGGTGGTGACCGAGATGAACCTGGTGCTGGACAAGCGCACCAAGGACGTTCGACGTGATCTGTCGAGTGCCACCAACCACGCCGTGATCCAGGCCGACCTGGCTCCCGATCCCGCCGTGACCGCGGTGATCGACAAGTGGGCGCCGCTGGCCGAGGAGGTCGGCAGCGTCCCGGTCGGCACCATCACCGCCGACATCAATCGTGGCGGCGTCCCGACCGGTAGCGACCGCGGTGTCGAGTCGCCGGCCGGCAACCTCGTGGCCGACGCCCAGAACTGGTCGGCCTCGGCCGCCGGTTCGCAGGTGGCGTTCATGAACCCCGGTGGTGTCCGCTCCGACCTGACGTTCGCATCGTCCAGCGGTGAGGGCGACGGTGTCGTCACCTTCGGGGAGGCGCAGACGTTCCAGCCCTTCGGCAACACCGTGTTGACGTTCCCGATGACCGGGGCCCAGATCATCTCGGTGCTCGAGGAGCAGTGCCAGCCCGATTTCGCCAGCCGGCCGTTCCTCCACCTCGGTGTGTCGGAGGGCTTCACCTACGATCTGGCCAAAACCATCGTGGGCGGTCTGTGCACAGGCGTTTCGATCACCAACGTTCAGATCAACGGCGTACCGCTCGATCCGGCGGGGACCTACATGGTGACGGCGAACAGCTTCCTGGCCGACGGCGGTGACAACTTCACCACCTTCGCCGAGGTCGACCCGGCCATGCGGATCGACGGCGGCAACGACCTGTTGGCGCTGGTCAACTACCTGGGCACCTTCAGCCCCGTTGCACCTCCGCCCACCGATCGGGTCAACGAGATCGGCTGATCAGAGCCACCAACCAGAAGACCTGATCCGGGCCCGGCCCTGCTCCCACGGGGAGTGTGGCCGGGCCTGGTCGCGTCCTACTCCCGGTTGCGTCCTACTCCCGGTTACGTTCTACTCCCGGTCGGTCAGGAACTCGTAGACGGCGGCCTCGCCGATGATCTCGATGCCGTCGGCCCCGTCACCGTCGGCACCGAACACGGTGATCGGCCGTCGCTCGTAGCCCGGTCCCTCGAACTCGTCGACCCTGGCCAGGTGGCGATCCCACTCGTCGGAAACCAGCACCGACACCGGGACCCGATGGCCGTCGGGATCGGGCACAAACCCTGGATAGCCCTCGTAGCCGCTCCACGTCACCTCGAAGACATAGCCTCGGATCACACCGTCGACCCATCGGCCGGGGATATCGCGCACCACCCAGTGATTCGACTCTCCGGGTCGCAGGGTGCCGTAGAAGGCAAGGGCGTTGTCGAACCGCATCCTGCCCAAGCTATCGAGGCGTCCCGGCCCGCGCCCCGACCTCGAGGATTCGGTTCCCAGCTGTTCGGGAATCTGGCGGAAGGCGCAGATCTCGCCCGGCCCACAGCCGATCGATGGTTGCGTCGGTGCCGGTGCCGGTGGCCAATCCGCCCTAACCGCCGGCCTCGAACTCGTCGCCCAGCGTCGAGTCCTCGAAGAACAGGAGAGGAAACGACCATAGCTGCGACAAGCCATTGGGGTCGACTGCCAGGCGGGGGGAGAGCAGTGCCGTCTCGTCGTCGACCCGGATTTCGGGCGGGCGGACCTGGGCGACTTCCCACCTACGCTTCGGAGCATGGATCGAAGTCTCGCCGAGGGTGTTCTCTACACCGACCAGTACCAGCTGACGATGGCGCAGCTCTACTACCGCCAGGGTCTGGCCGAACGACCCGCCCGCTTCGAGCACTTCTTCCGTCGCTATCCCGACTACGGCCGCCACCAGGCCGGCTACTGCATCAACGCCGGCGCCGCCTGGCTGGCCGACTGGATCCGCACCGTCCGCTTCGACGACGCCTCACTGGGCCAGCTCCGCAGCCACCTCAACCGCGAAGGCGAACCGCTCTTCGGCGACGACTTCCTCGGCTGGCTCTCCGACGTCGGCGACTTCTCGTCGCTCCGTCTCGAGGCCATCCCCGAGGGCCGGGTCGTCCACCCCAACGTGCCCCTCACCGTGGTCGAAGGTCCGCTCGCTCTGGCCCAACTGCTGGAGACGTCGCTGCTCAACCACCTCAACTTCCAGACCCTGATCGCCACCAAGGCCTCCCGGGTCGTCGAGGCGGCCAGGGGAGGCGGCGTACTCGAGTTCGGTATGCGCCGGGCGCCCGAGCGGGGAGCGACGGCCGCCAGCCGGGCGTCGCTCGTCGGCGGCGCCTTCGGATCGTCCAACGTCGGCCTCTCCCACGCCCTCGGCTTCACGCCGATGGGCACCCACGCCCACTCCCTGGTGCAGGTGTTCATGGCGCTGGGGGAGGGGGAGCTCGGTGCCTTCCGGGCCTACGCCGACCTGTATCCCGACGACTGCCTCCTCCTCGTCGACACCATCAACACCATCGGCTCCGGGGTTCCCAATGCCATCACCGTGTTCGACGAACTCCGGTCCAGGGGCCATGAACCCGTCGGTATTCGCCTCGATTCGGGCGACCTCGCCCACCTGGCCGTTCGGGCCTCGGCCATGCTCGACGAGGCCGGCTTCACCGAACCGATCATTGTGATCTCATCCAGCCTTGACGAGATCACCATCTGGCAGATCCTCAACCAGATCACGATCGAAGCTCCGCAATACGATCAGGACCCCGCCCGTGTCATCGGCCGCCTCGTCTACGGCGTCGGCACCCGCATGGCGACCAGCGAAGGCGCCCCCAGCCTCGATGGCGTCTACAAGCTCGTGGCCGTCCATGACGGCGGCGGGGGCGACGGCGCCGGCACCGCCGACGGCCGTGATTGGGAGCCGGCCATCAAACTCAGCGACACCCCGGCCAAGGTCGTCAATCCCGGACGCAAGAAGGTGTGGCGCATTCACAGCGCTCGAGGCACCGCCACCGCCGACCTCCTGGCGCTGTCCGACGAGACGCTCATCGAGCCGCTCGTTCTCCACCACCCCAGCGCGCCGGGCGTGGCCCGCACCCTCACCGCCACCCAGATCGGCGGACGGGAGGAGTTGCTCGAACCGTTCGACCCGTGGACCGTGGTCGACGAGAACGAGGCCGTCGAGGCCGCCCGGCAACGCCGCCTCGCCGACCTCGATCGCCTCGACGTCGGCGTGCGCCGAATCGTCAACCCGCACGTCTACCACGTGTCGCTGAGTGAGGGCGCGTGGCGGCTGAAGCACGACCTGATGGCCCGGATGGGCGAGACCTGACCCCACCACCCTCTTCGTTCTGTGCGCTCGACGCCCGGGAACCCGGGCGGTGAGCGCACAGATCGTTGGTGGGGTCGGGGTCAGTAGACGGGTCGCCAGGTGTGGTCGTCGATCAGAAGCTCGATCGCCTCGTCGGTGAGATCGTCGCCCCCGGCGGCCACCCCATCGGTCACGGCCTGCCGGGCCACCGCCGTGGCCACCAGACGGGCGGCCTCCGCCGCCAGCTCGATCGGCGGGAGAAGCCGATCCTCGGCATCGGCCACGGCCAGCTTTGCCACCGCACCGGAGGCCGCGGTGATCATGGCATCGGTGATCCGGGTCGCGCCCACGGCCAGCGCCCCCAACCCGACACCGGGGAAGATGTAGACGTTGTTCACCTGGGCCACCTGGTGAACGTGGTCCCGCCGCCGAACGGGATCGAACGGGCTTCCGGTTCCGATCAGGGCCCGCCCGCCGGTCCACGCCACCACGTCGGCCGGGATGGCCTCGGCCCGAGGCGTCGGATTCGACAGCGGCATGATGATCGGCCGCTCCACCCCGGCGGCCATGGCCTCCACGACCTCGGCGGTGAACAGACCGGGCTGACCCGACACCCCGATCAACACCTGCGGTCGCACGGCCCGCACCACATCGAGCAGCGATCCCGACGCCGGCACGTCGTCACCGGAGCGGAGATAGCGACGCTGGAACTGATGTAATTCCTCGATGTCCGGCACCCCCTCGTGCAGCAGACCGTGACGGTCGACGAGCCAGCACCGGGCCACCGCTTCGGCCTCGTCCATCCCGGTCGACTGCAGGAACCGAACCAACTCGTCGGCCACGCCGGTTCCGGCCGAGCCGGCGCCCACGATCACCACCTGCAGATCACGGGCCGCAACCCCGGTCCGCCCCAAACCGGCCCGGACCGCCGCCGCGGTCACTGCGGCGGTGCCCTGGATGTCGTCGTTGAACGAGGCGACCCGATCCCGATGGCGGTCCAGAAGCCGCCGGGCGTTGGACTGGGCGAAGTCCTCCCACTGAATGATGGCGTTCGGCAGCCGCTCGGCCACCGCATCGACGAAGGCGTCGACCAGCTCGTCATACTCGGCGCCCCGAATCCGGTGGTTCCGCCACCCCAGGTACAACGGATCGGACAGAAGCGACTCGTTGTCGGTGCCGGCGTCGAGCAGCACCGGCAGCGACCGGCTGGGATCGATGCCGCCCACGGCGGTGTAGAGGGCCAGCTTGCCGATCGGGATTCCCATGCCCCCGGCGCCGAGATCGCCCAGACCGAGGATGCGTTCGCCGTCGCTGACGACGATGACGTCGATCCGATCGGAGGCACCGGGCCCGCCGAGCGGGGTGGCGATGGCGTTGTCGAGCAGCTCCCCGATCCGGTGGCGGTCGGGCCACGAGAGATAGAGACCGTGTTCCTGACGGTAGATGCGGGACCACTCCTGGCAAGCGAGCCCGACGGTCGGGGTGTAGACGATCGGAAGTATCTCTCCGAGGTGACGCTGCACGAACGAATAGAAGAGCACCGAGTTCCGACCCTGCAGGAGGCGAAGGAAGATGTGGCGGCCGAGGTCGGTTCCCTTGGTGTCGAACTCGATGCGGGTTCGCTCCAGTTGCAGGTCGAGCGTCTCCACCACCGGCGGCAGGAGGCCGTTGAGCCGGTAGCGGTCCCGCTCGGCTGCAGTGAACGCCGTGCCCTTGTTGAGGAACCGGTTACGAAGGCGGTCCCAGCCGGTCAGATCGTGCAACTCGCTCACGAGCGACAGACTAATCGCCCCGTCGAGCCGGCTCCTCTTTCACGAAGTATCTACAGGAGATTGCCGTAGCGGTGCAGGGTTCGCGACACCGCCTGTTCCCGGAGGTAGTGGAGTAGTTCGACGCGTCCGTTGGCGGTGATGGGATCGTCGGCCACATGGATGCCGGCGGCGTTGGCGGCGTTGCGGAGGCCGATGTTCTGCGAGTCGCTGCCAGGTGAACCGATCAACCGGATCCTGGTCACTCCCCGGGCGGCCAGCGCGCCGAGGCCGGCGGCGAACTCGTCGGTGGATTCGGTCTCGCTGTCCGACACGACGGTGGCCACACCGCAGCGGCGGGCGGCGGCCAGGACCCGCTCCAACTCGGTGGTCGCCGTGGTCCGGTCGGATCGCTCGACCCGCACCGCCACCCGTTCCAGCGCTCGGTAGCGGAACACGTTGGATTCGCAGAACAGCCTGGTCGGGTCGTGCTCGACCGAGAACTCGGTGGCCCACCAGTGCGTGTCGCTCTCGATGGCGGCGGCGAGCCAGGCCTTTGAGCCGAACTCCTCGGCGGCTTCGTTGGCGGTGCCACCTTCGGCGTCGGGCACCCACCGTCCGAGCTGGGCCACGTAGTTCGGGCCGCCGGCCTTGGCGCCGGGTCCGATCGACGAGCGCCTCCACCCGCCGAATGGCTGACGTTGCACGATCGCCCCGGTGATACTCCGGTTCACATAGGCGTTGCCGACCTGGATGCGTTCGATCCATTCGTCGATCTCGTTGGGGTCGAGCGAATGGATGCCACCGGTCAGACCGAAGGTCGTGCCGTTCTGGATGGCCAATGCCTCGTCGAGGTCGGCGGCGGCCATCAGGCCGAGCACCGGACCGAAACACTCGGTCTGGTGGAACCAGGAACCGGGCTTGACGCCCAGGCGAATGCCCGGCGACCAGGTGGCCGTCGTGGGTCCGTCGTCGAGGCGACGGGGTTCGATCAGCCACTCCTCGCCCTCGTCGAGAACGGTCAGGCCTCGCAACAGCTTGCCCGACGGCGCCTCGATTGTCGGACTCATATCGGTCGACAGGTCGGTGGACGGGCCGACCGTGAGCGAGGTCACGGCATCGACGAGCTGACGGCGGAACCGCTCCGAGTGGTAGACGTCGCCGACAAGGATGCCGATGCTGGCGGCCGAGCACTTCTGACCGGCGTGCCCGAAGGCCGAGTAGGCCAGATCGGCCACCGCCAGGTCGAGGTCGGCGTGGGGGGTGACGATCATGGCGTTCTTGCCCGAGGTCTCGGCCAGGATGCGCAGGCTCGGCTTCCAGGATCGGAACAGCTCGGCGGTCTCGTAGGCCCCGGTGAGGATGATTGTCTCGGAGGCCTCGATGAGGTGGCGGCCGAGGTCGTCGTCGGGAACCCGGATGAACTGCAGCGCATCGTCGGGAACACCGGCGGCCCAGCAGCACTCGGTCACGATCTCGGCGCAGCGGGGGGTTTGGGGCGCCGGTTTGAACGCCACCGTGTTCCCGGCGGCCAGCGCGGCCAGCACCCCGCCCGCCGGGATGGCGACGGGGAAGTTCCACGGTGGCACCACGGTGACCACGCCGAACGGCTCGAATCGCAGGCCGTCCCGCTGGTCGAGTTCGTCGATGCGCTCGGCGTAGTAACGGGCGAAGTCGATCGCTTCCGACACCTCGGGATCGGCCTGGGCCAGGGTCTTCTTAGCCTCGTGGATCATGGCGTTGATGAGATCGCCCCGCCGCCTGGTCAGCTCGTCGGCCACCGCGTGCAGGATCGCCCGCCGCTCGGCTGCCGGTCGGCCCGACCACTTGGCCGCCCCCTGAGCCAGTTCGGCCATGATGTCATCGATGTGGGCGTGCGCATCGCGAGATGGCGTCTGCTGCTCCGGCGAGTCGGTGAGCAACGGTGTCTTGATCGGTTCGAACCGCTCGGCTCGGACAACGTCGGCCGCCCACCGGCGGTTGGCGGCCAGCGCCGGGTCGGTGTCGGGTTCGTTGACGAAGGTGTCGGGGATCTCACCCGGGGGTTCGTCGGTGAGCCGATTCTGGCCTCGGTTCGGGCCGACGGTCACGGTGTGGCGGTCGGCCACCGCCCGCCGGAACTTGCCCGCCTCCGACTCGAACTCGGGGCTCCCCGGCCGCAGTGTGAAAAGGTGGCGGATGAAGTTGGCGTCGGATGCGTTCTCCTCCAATCGGCGGAACAGGTAGCTGATGGCCACGTCGAACTCCGACGCCGCCACCACCGGCGTGTACAGGAGCAGATCACCGGCGGTCTCCCGGGCGGCTTTGGCCTGGGGGACGGCCATGCCCTGCAGCATCTCCAGCTCGAGCCGATCGGCGACCCCCCGCTCGGAGGCCAGCAGGTAGCCCCAGGCGGTGTCGAACAGGTTGTGGCTGGCCAGCCCGATCCGCACGGAGCGGGTGTGCTCGGGGGTGAGAACCCAGTCGAGGCAGCGCTTGTAGTTGGCGTCGACCTCGGCCTTCGTGTGGTACGGCGCCTGGGGCCAGTCGTGCATCGCCGCCTCGACCTTCTCCATGGCCAGATTCGCGCCTTTGACCAGCCGGATCTTGATCGTGCCCGGGCGACCCTCGGCCCATGCCACCAGCGCCTGCAAGACGGGGAACGAGTCGGGCAGGTAGGCCTGGAGGACGATGCCGGCGTCGACATCGGCCAGTTCCGGCTCGTCGAGCAGCGAGCGGAAGGCGGCGACCGTCAGCTCCAGATCGTGGTACTCCTCCATGTCGAGGTTGATGAACGTGCCCCGGTCCCGGGCCTTTGTGAACAGCGGGCGGAGCTGCTCGATGACCCGGGTCAGGCTGTCGTCCCAGGCCCAGTAGTTGAGCTGGGAGACGATCGACGAGGTCTTGACCGACACGTAATCGACGTCGGGATCGTCGAGCAGGCGATCGGCCTTCTCGAACCGCCGCTGGGCTTCGCCGTCGCCCAGCACCGCCTCGCCGAGTTGGTTGACGTTGAGGCGGAAGCCCTCGGCTCGACGGGAGCGCAGGTGGGAGGCCATCTTGGCGGGGTCGGCGTCGACCACGAGGGGCCCGACGACCTGACGCATCCGCTGCACGGCCAGGGGCATCACGACCTGGGGGATGACGGGGGCCAGCCGGGCGCCGGCCTGGAGGAGCACCTTGTCGATGGGCGACAGGAAACCCGGCAGCGGCTCCCCACCGCGATCGCGGACCAGGGCCACCAGCTCCTCGGCCGCCACCCGATGATCCTCGGGGCGGATGACCCGGTCGACGAAGCGCATGGCGAACCGCACTCCGGCTTCGTCGGAGACCACGCCGTCGAGTCGGGCCGCCTGGGATCGCTCACGTTTCGTCTCCAGCTCCTCGGCCCGACTCAGCCACTGTCCGACCAGCGCCATGGCCGGTTCCACGAGATCGTGTCCCGTGTCATCGGTGGGTGAGGAGTCGGTGGGCGGGGTGTCGGAGGATTCGGGAAGGTGAGCCATGGCGTTGCGTTCCATCTTCTAAGTATCCACTGGTTGGGGGCGGGCGGTCTTGTACGTTCTCCCGGCCCGCGGCGTCGGATTTCGACAATCGGGCGGTATGTCGGGCGGGTCGCCGGCCACACCGACCGGGAACGTACGCCCGTACCAACCCCGGCAACCGAAGTGCCTGGAGTGGGCAAGAACGCTCTACTGTCCTATTGTATTGGAGCATAATTGACCTAATCGGTCGACGGGACGACGAATAGTGCGACGAAAGTGACCCCACGCGTGGACGAACTCGACCGGAAAATCGTTCAACTGCTCCAGGACGACGCCACGCTCTCGGTTCGGGAGATCGGGGAGTCGGTGGGGCTGAGCGCCACACCGTGCTGGCGTCGTATCCGCAATCTCGAGGAACGTGGCGTACTGACCAAACGGGTCACCCTCGTCGACCCGGCGAAGATCAACCTCGGGGTCTCAGCCCTGGTCTTCATCCGCACCAACGAGCACAACAAGGTGTGGCTGCAGAAGTTCGTCGACGGCGTCTCCGGCATCCCCGAGATCATCGAGGCCTACCGCACGAGCGGCGAGGTCGACTACGTGCTCAAGGTGCTCGTGCCGGATCTCGCCGCCTTCGACGACTTCTACAAGCGGCTCATCGACAAGGTCGAACTCTACGACGTGCGCTCCACCTTCATCCTCGAAGCGGTCAAGCACTCCACGTCCCTTCCGCTCGACTACGTCTAGCCCGATCCCGAACTTCGCGGCTCAGGTGACACTGGGTGTCGCGTGGCTTGCACAGAACGGTACCTTGACACCTAGGTAAACAAAGTATAGGTTGTCTAGGCATGGGGACGGAGACATGAAGGACCAGGCGTTGAAAGGTCACCTCGATCTGTTGCTCCTGGCGGTGCTGGCCGACGGCCCGGCCCACGGCTACGCCGTACTCGCCAGGCTCCGGGATCGAAGCGACGGGGTGTTCGATCTGCCCGAGGGCACGATCTATCCGGCACTCCATCGGCTGGAGAAGGCGGGGCTGCTCACGTCGTCTTGGTCCACCGAGACCGGACGACGGCGCCGCACCTACAGCATCAGCGCAAAGGGCCGGAGAGCCATGAGGGACCGCCGGCAGGGGTGGGACGAGTTCAGCGGCG
>JAOTVU010000175.1 GCA_029863385.1 Acidimicrobiia bacterium | reverse complement strand
ACTCATCGACGGCACCACCCACCAGGCCAACTTCACTTTCACCAAGTAACACCCTCACCCAACAACAGCCAGCGGTAGGCGGGGGCGTCCGGGTCAACCGGGCGCCCCCGAACCGCGTCCCGACAAACATGACCCCGCCCAACTTTTCGGCTCGCTCGCCCCCACCCGCCGAGCTTTTCGGCCCGCACGACCCCCTCACGCCGAACTTTTCGGCCCGCACGACCCGGAAAAGGGTCGGTGGGGGCGAAAAGTTCGGAAGGTGGGGGCGTGCGAGCGGAGAGGCTCAGAGCACGGATCATTCCGCCCAGCGGGTGCCGGTCCAGCGGAGCGTGATGTCGACTTGGCGGGGAACCACATCGGAGATCCCCGAGTTGTCAAGTTCGGCCCGGTAGCGCACCACCGGGTGTTCGCCGCCGAGGTCGAGGTCGAGCGCACCGAGACCCGAGCACTCCACCTTGGGGACGGCCTGGTTCGGGGCGCTCACCGGGGGGAACAGCTGGGTGCCATCGGCGTAGGTGAGGCGGCCGTCGCCGTCGATCCTCGGGTGGCGCCGAGCCGAATCCCGGTACCGCAATGGCTTGCGGTCGCGTCGGAGGACGGCGGCCTGGGTGTTGTTGGCCACCTGACCGGCCAGCTTCTTGCCCTGCTTGAGCCGGCCGAGCGCCCTCGAGAACCCGGTGTGGGTCTTGACGTTGAAGCTGACCTTGGCCGCCACGGACGACTCGTCGTCCGCCGCGACGGCACCCTCGACCGGCTGCATCTCGAGATAATCGAGCGAGTCGATCAGGGCCATCGGGGAGCAGACGAACTCGGCCAGTCGACCGTCGAGTGCGGTGCGTGCGGTGTGATGATGGACGTCGCCGGCCAGAACCACGGTCGGCAGTTTCCGATTGGCCCGCTTGTTGAGCGCCGCCCAGAACCTCCGGTATTGAGCCCGGTAGTCCTCCGGACCGACCTCGAGCGATTCGTTGAACCAGCCGTTGGGCGACAGCGCCCCGATGATCGGTTTGGCCAGTCCGAGCACGACGAGATGCTCGCGCTCGAGAATCCCGACCACCCGGTCGAAATCGTCGTCGAGGAGGAATCGGGCCCGGCCGGAGACGTCGCGTAGCGCCATCGTGCGATGCCACCGGGTGTCGACCATGGCCACGGTTGCTCCCGGGAACTCGATCGTCTGCACGGCGCTCGGCGACACCTCGGGCTCGAACTCGTCGAATCCCCGTGCGTCGGCCGACTGGAACGCCATGAACGCCGCGCCGGCGGCGCGACCCCAGGACCCGTGATGATAGGGATGCGGTTTCTCCGAGCTATTGAAGAAGTACCGCTTCACCTGGGCCGCCACCCGGGAGGTGGTGTGCACCGGCAGAGTGGCCATGCTCGCCCTCGGATAGTTGTTCCAGAACTCGTGATCGTCGGGAATGAAGTGGTTCGACCCCTGGGCCAGGATCGTCGGCAGCGCACTGGGATGCGTGGTCAGCCCGAGGGCGACCCGGTAGCGGTTGATGATCTCCCGATGGGGGTCGATGGTCGGCTTCCAGCCATGCTTCCAGGGGTCGTCGACGTAGAGCTGATCGCCGAGCCAGAGTTGGTAGATCGGGCCGGGGAGGGCGGCCCGGAGACGGCCGTGGGCGGAGCCGAGGAACGACGCCCGGTGGCCGGCCTTCACCCGGTCGGCCGACACACCGTGGCACGACCCGAACATCAGCCGGGCGTAGGTGGTTTCGGGACCGGGGGTCGTCGCCCCGAAGCACAGCGCAAGCGACTCCTCGCCCCGCTTCACGTCGACGCGGTATGCGGTACCCGGATCGAGCCCGTCGACCACCGTCTTGGCGTAGCTGATCTCGGGGATGGCTCCCAGCTTTCCCCGGATCTCGTGCCACCGTCGGGCGACACTGGGTGACCGCGGGGTGGTGGTGCGCCACTCGACGATTTCCGCCTTGGCCACCGGCACGGCCTGCTCATCGCCGTCGAGCGTGACGTCGAGATGAAGCACGTCACGCGGTGGTTCCGGTGCCGCCACGAGTACCAGCACGGTGAAACGATCCTCTTGTGGCGTGATGGCGTAGGCGATGGTGGTCACGGTTCCCTCCCGAGGGCGATCTGGTGGTGTCGGGATCTCTGTGAGATATCAGACGGACCGAATCCCTGCGTGATACACCGAGGGTGGGATCGGCAGCCACCGATGGGGAACCTAGCCTTGAGGGCGTGGTTGATCCGACCGACGCTCCCGACGACGGCAGTGCCCAGAGTGGTGGCGACGAAGGACTGCCGGTCGAGGAGGTGGTACCCGATCTGCGGGTGGCGCTGGCCGAGCAGCGGGCCGCGGTGCTGGTCGCCCCTCCCGGATCGGGCAAGACCACGATCGTGCCACTCCGCCTACTCGACGAACCGTGGCTCGACGGGCGCCGCATCCTCGTTCTCGAACCGCGGCGACTGGCCACCCGCGCCGCGGCCCATCGCATGGCGTCGCTGCTCGACGAGCGGGTCGGTCGAACGGTCGGCTTCACGACCCGCGACGATCGAGCCACCAGTGCCGAAACCCGTATCGAGGTGGTCACCGAGGGCATCCTGACCCGACGGCTGCAGAACGACCCGGAGCTGTCCGGCGTCGGCGCAATCCTGTTCGACGAGTTCCACGAACGAAATCTGCAGACCGACCTGGGTCTGGCACTGGCCCTGGATGTCGCCCAGTCGCTGCGTCCCGACCTTCGGTTGCTGCTGATGTCGGCCACCATCGACGCCGACCGGATTTCGGGCGCCCTGTCGGATCATCTCGATGAGCCGGTCCCGGTGCTCACCTCGGCCAGCCGGGAGCATCCGATCGACATCAGCTACAGGCCGGTGAAACCGCCGGGTGGCGGTCGTCGGCAGCGGCGGCCCCGCCAGAATCGACGCGATCTGGCCGCGCAGGTGACCTCGGTGATCCACCGGGCGTTGGACGACGAGCTGGGCGACATGCTCGTCTTCCTGCCCGGTATCGGCGAGATCAACGCGGTGGCTACCGAACTCGACGCCGGCGGCGTTCTGGCCGAGGTCCATCGCCTTCACGGGGGCCTGTCACTCGACGAACAGGACGCGGCGCTACAACCGTCGATGCGACGCAAGGTCGTGCTGTCGACCGACATCGCCGAGACCAGCCTCACCGTGGAAGGGGTGCGGATCGTCGTCGACTCGGGGGTCGCCCGCAAGCCCCGGTTCGACACCCGCACGGGGATGACCCGCTTGCAGACGGTGTCGATCTCGCAGGCGTCGGCCGACCAGCGGGCCGGGCGGGCGGGGCGAACCGAACCGGGTGTCGCCTACCGGCTGTGGTCGAAGATGGAACATGCGGGGCGGGACCGGCAACGGGCGGCCGAGATCACCCAGGTCGATCTCACCGGGCTGGTGCTCGAACTCCGGGCGTGGGGTCTGCGTGGTCCCGAGTCGCTGTTCTTCCTCGACCGGCCACCGGCCGGGCTGTGGGCGGAGGCCGAGGAGCTGCTCGACGACCTCGGCGCCCTCGACGACTCGGGCCTGCTCAACGCGCTCGGCCACCGCATGGTCTCGCTGCCGGCCCACCCCCGTCTCGCCCGCATGATCCTCGAAGCCGAGACCGACGGTGATCAACACCTGGCCTGCATGGTGGCCGCCCTGCTCGACGAGCGGGATCCGCTGGCCGGCAACCGACCAAACCCCCCTGCCGATCTCGGTCTGCGGGTCCAGCTCCTGGCCGGGAACATGCCCCGCCACGACCTCGACGTCGACCGTCGGGCGCTTCGTCGGGTGTTGCGCACCACCGAGGATCTGTTGCGGCGCTCCGGCCTCGGCGGGCGCGTCGGCCCCGCGGACCGAGTCGATGCCGGGCGGGTCGGCCGGGTCCTCGCCCTGGCGTTTCCCGATCGGCTGGCCGTGGCCCGGGGCAGCCGGGGCCGGTTCCAGCTCCGGACCGGCACCACCGCCTGGGTGGCCGACGGCGATTCGCTGTCGAACGAGCAGTTCCTGGTGGCCGCCGACCTCGACGGCAAACGCGCCGACGCCCGCATCCGTCTGGCCGGGGCCCTTGATCAGGTCGACGTCTTCGACCGCTTCGAACGCCGCATCGAAACCCAGGTGAAGCTGGTGGCCGAAGACGGCCGGGTGATGGAGCACCGCGTTTCCCGCATCGGCGGGGTGGTTCTGGCCGAGGCCAAACGACGGGCCGAACCGGGCGAGGAGGCCGCCGCCGTTCTCGGCGAACTGATCCGCCGCGACTTCGATCTCATCGACTGGGGCGGTGATCGGGCCCCGTCGACGCCACGGTCCACGAAGACCTACGACAAGAAGCGAAAAGGCAAGCGTAAGGGAAAGGGCAAGGGCAGCGGCGTGACCCAGCCGCAGGGCAACCGGGCATCGTCGCAGCGGTCCCACGGCAACGGCCTCCGCTACCGGGTGATGGCGCTGCGGGATCGGTTCGGTGAGCCGTGGCCCGACTGGACCGACGAGGGGCTGCTGGCCTCACTCGACACCTGGCTCGGACCTTCGCTGCTGGCGGCAACGTCGATCGACGAGGTCAACCGATTGGACCCCAACCGGATGCTGGAACGATCGCTCGACCCGGCGCTGCGAGCCGAGATGCAGCGGCTGGCCCCCACCCACCTCGAGCTACCCGGCGGGCGACGCCTCCCGATCGACTACCGGACCGAGGGACCGACGGTGTCGTCGCGAGCCCAGGACTTCTACGGCCTGAACCGGCAGCCGGAGGTGGCGGGTGAACCGGTCGTCGTCGAGCTTCTCTCCCCGGCCCAGCGTCCGATCCAGACCACCCGTGACCTGCCGGGCTTCTGGTCGGGAACCTGGAGCGAGGTCCGGGCCGAGATGGCCGGCCGCTACCCGAAACACGACTGGCCCGAGGATCCCTCACAGTCGGCCTGACTGCGACGGACGAGGTGTGTCACAGACCGGTCGCCATGATCCGCGCCCTGGCCGAGCGGCGATCACACGAGCGTGGCGGCGACCAGGACCCGACCGACGGCCTCGATGGCCGTCCATGACGTGCGCTCGCGATTGGTGTGGTAATCAGTTGTGGGGATCTGCAGGGTCGAGCCACTGACCCGGCCGGCGGTCTCCGAGATGACCCGGCCGAGTTCCGTACGGCCGAGGGGACGACCGGCCCTCGACAGGATGTCATCCTTCCAGAGGATGTCGACCCCCACACGTTGTGCGGCGTCGGCGAGCTGACCGGTTGTCGAGCTGTCGAACTCGGCTCCGGCATCGGCATGGCGGAGTACCGCGGTGCCCCGTTCGACGGGGCCGGCGTCGTCGAAAGGGCTGGTGTCCAGCACGAAGAGTCGGGTCGACGGTCGATCGAACCACGACGCAAGCGCCAGCCAGCTGCGACCGGCCTCCTCGCCGCAGGTGAACAGAACGGTGCCGTCGAAACCGGACGCAAGGAGTTCGACGGCCATGGCTGCAGACAGGGTGTTGTCGAGCTGACCGACGAGTGCGCCGGGTTCCTCCTGTGGCGGAGGCGTGAAGGCGACCGGTGTCGACGCTGGGAGATGAGCAAGCTCGGGTGCTTCGAGGTCGAGTTCCGGGCCGATGCCGCAGTGGCCGCCATGGACAATGGTGGCCCTGCCGAGGATGCGACCGGTTTCGGTGTCGTAGGCGACGACGTCCTCCTGGTCGTAGCGGGTGCAGACCACGGCCGCGAGGCGAGGCGACAAGGCCCGGTGCGAGACCTCGTTTGCCGCGTACGCCAGCGCTCCGCCCGGCCCGGTCACGAAGCCATGCCGGTCGACGTGGGCTGACACGGTGACCGGTCCTCCAGGGGCGGCCAGAAGACCGGGGCGACGCTCACTGGATCGTCCGAGGGCATGAAGATCCGCTTCCAGAACCGCGAGAAAGGGCTGCTCGAAGCCGACCACCGACGGGACCCGGAGGTACCGCTGCACTCGGGCGGAGACACGGCCGGCATCGATGACGGTCACACCATCACCGTGTCGAGGACCGTTCGGCATGGTGGGCCGCTGGCGTCCGAGCTGCGGATTCCGTGGCTCGCATGATCTCCAGCGTAGAACACGGCGGTCATGCGACGCCCCGGGTTTCAGGGGCGGGTCAGGAGCTGATGCGAGACACCCCATTCGGAGCCGTCGTGGTAGCCGAACAGTTCCGAGCAGGCCATGAGGAACATCCGCCATCGTTGCACCCACACCTCCGTGTCGTCGCCGTAGACCGGGCGCAGCACGTCGGTGACGGTGTTGCGGTCGTCGTCGAGGCGGTCGAGCCAGGCGTCGAGCGTGCGCTCGTAGTGGGTCCCGTCGAACCACCACCGCCTCACCACCTGCAAGGGAGGCCCACCATGGCCGTCCCAGGACCGCGAGTCGAGGATCTCGCCGAACAGATCGTGCGACGGCATGATCCCACCGGTGAAGAAGTAGCGGGCCATCCAGTTGGCCGAGCCCTCGTCGGTGAAGGGCCAGAACAGATTGCGGTGGGCGAACGCGTGGAGGTAGAGGGCACCGTCCGGCCGCAGCAGCTCCGCCAGCTCAGCGAAGAGGCGACGATGATTGCGGACGTGTTCGAGCATCTCGACGGTGACGATTCGATCGAATCGATCTCCGAAGTCGACGTCGGCCAGGGTGTTCACGTCGACCACCCGGTGTTCGATGTTGACGAGCGGGCCACCCGGCCACGACGCCGCCCGACCCCGGATGAACTCGCCCTGCGGTTTCGAGTTGGAGATCGCAACAACCTGAGCCGCCGGGAACCGTTCGGCGATCCGCAACGACAGTGATCCCCACCCGCAACCGAGATCGAGGATTCGCATGCCGTCGGTGATGCCGGCCTGGGTGATCGTGACGTCGAGCATTCGTTCCTCGGCCTGAGCGAGCGTGTCGTCGGTGCCGGTCTCCCACAGCGCCGACGAGTACTTGAGCCTGGGTCCCAGGATCAGCTCGAAGAACCGGGGTGGTACCTCATAATGCTGGCGGTTGGCCTCGTCGGGCACGAGCGCGATGGGCCCCTCGGCCCACTCACGCCGCCATCGAACCCGGTCGATCGCCGGACGCCCGATCTCGGCCGCCAACCGTCGATCGACCGCCGACCTCATGGCCCACCGCACCAGCCGGTCGGGGGCCCGCCGTTCGGCCAGGCCGATGCCGGCCCTGACCATCCGCTCGTTGAGAGATGTCGTGGATGCGATTCCCATACGCGCTCCTACGTCAGCCGACGCCGATTGGATCACCGATCGGATTGTCGGCGGTGGCTCAATGTTGATCCGTTCAGCCCGATGGGGTTGACGCCGAGTCGAAGGATGACAGCCCAATGGTCTCACGGTCCAACGCCACAACAGACGCCCGTCCGGTGAAGGCCGCGGCGAGGACCGCAGTCGTGGTCGCCGTCGCGATGATGCTGACCGTGGCGGCATCCGCCGGGGTCACCACAGGACCGGCCGACGCCGCCACCAGGCTCCAAACCAGCCAGATCGCCCCCGACGCCCTGGTCGACCAGATCTACCGTGATCTGCTGGGCCGGCCGGCCGACGCCCGAGGGCTGAACTTCTGGGCCACCGAGGTCTCATCGGGCACAGCGCCGGCCGAGGTGGTCGAGGCGTTCATCGATTCACGCGAGGTGGGCGGTGCCTACGAACCCACCATCCGCCTGTACCGGGCCGCCTTCCTCCGTGCGCCCGACCCCGGAGGCCTCGCCTATTGGGTGAAGACGCTGCGGTCGGGCACCGACGTCGACGCGGTGGCCGACGTGTTCGCAACCTCGACCGAGTTCCGCAACCGCTACGGTTCCCTGTCCAACGCCCAGTTCGTGAACCGCATCTACCGCAACGTACTCGGCCGGGCCGCCGACGAGTCCGGCGCCGCCTACTGGACCGCCCGATTGAACGGCGGCATGAAGCGGGGCGAGATGTTGATCGCTTTCGCAGAATCGACCGAGAACATTCGCCGGACCAGCGTGTCGGCCCGCCTGTCGTTGTTGTGGGTGACGCTCCTGCAGACCATCCCCACCGATGCACAGACGGATGCCTGGGCATCACGGCCGGCGACGACGCCGACGATCGATCTGATCGACGAGGTCCTCGCCTCCGACGCCTATCAGACCCGGCTGGGGAGGTTGTTCCCGGTCAAACATCCGCTCACCGGCCAGTACGGCCGGTCGGCCATCACCCGACCGGCACTGGCCATCAAGATCGACAACGTCGACCAAGCCCGGCCCCACATCGGACTCAACCGGGCCGACGTCGTCTACGAGGAGATGGTCGAAGGCAACCTGACCCGGCTGATCGGGGTGTATCACAGCCAGACGCCACCGGTGGTCGGACCGGTTCGCTCGGTGCGGGTATCGGACTTCGACGTGCTCGCCCCCTACAACCGGCCGTTGCTGGCCGCGTCGGGGGCCAACCCCGGTGTGCTCACCGCCTTGAAGGCGGCGCCGGTGGTCAACGTCAACGC
This sequence comes from Acidimicrobiia bacterium, assembly GCA_029863385.1. Taxonomy (GTDB): domain Bacteria; phylum Actinomycetota; class Acidimicrobiia; order Acidimicrobiales; family SZUA-35; genus JAHELU01. The sequence goes on along the minus strand of JAOTVU010000175.1, from coordinate 884 downwards.
TCTGAAGGTCGACGAGTACTGGCGGGCCTCGAACCGTCGGATACCCCACAATCTGCTGACCAGCCCGGCCGGGTTGTGGTCGCACGCTCCGTCCGACGCCGGGCCGCCACCGGTCATGTTCACCACCGACGCTCAGCCGTCGGTCGGTGCTCCCCGACCCGGTGGCGTGGCCATCGAATTCGGCCGGGCGTCGGTGCGCTGGCGCTGGGATGGTGTTGCGCAGGTGTGGCGCCGCAGCCAGAACGGCACCGCGCATGTCGACTCCACGGGACGCCCGATCGGAGCGGAGAACGTGATCGTGATGGTCGTCAACTACACGGCGAACGCCATCGACGCCCAGTCACCGGAAGCCCACACCGTCGGACGGCTCCGGGCGCTCGTGTTCACCAACGGCACCTGGATCGACGGCTTCTGGGAGCGGAACTCGGCCACCGAGCCGATCCGTTTCGTCGACGGCGACGGGGACCCGATCGTGCTACGACCGGGTCAGACATGGATCGAACTGGCACCGCTCTACAAGACCGAGCTGAAGTAGGCGCGCTCGGACGGTCAGCCGGTGCAGCGTCAGCCGGCGACCCAGCCGACGATGAGCCAGACGACGAGCGGGATCGAGGCCAGCGCCGTCACCGCCAGCGTCGGCCACCACAGCGCCCTGATCACCCCGACGACGATGGTCTCCACCGCCTCATGGACCTCGAGCACGGCGGCGCGGGTGCCGGCGGCTCGTTCCACCTCGGCGTCGGCCGTGATGAGCGCCCTGTTGTCGACCACGACATCGCGGTCGAGCCGCTCGTCGGGCAGATGGCTGATGGCGGCGCCGACCGTGCGCTCGATCAGTTTGCCCGGGAGCCAGACGACAGGTCGGTCGAAGAAACGCAACGGGC
>JAOTVU010000174.1 GCA_029863385.1 Acidimicrobiia bacterium | reverse complement strand
CACGTCATTGCCCTCCTCCCGGAACCATTCGGCGATACGAGTCGCCACAAAGGCGGCACGACGGCGGACCACTGCCGGTTGTTCGGCGGTGGCGACCACGACGACCGACTGGGACAGACCCTCCGAGCCAAGATCTCGTTCGAGGAACTCCCGAACCTCACGACCACGCTCGCCGATGAGGGCGAGCACCCGTATCGGAGCGGCGGTGCCCCGGATGAGCATCGACAGAAGGCTCGATTTGCCGACACCCGATCCGGCGAAGATGCCGGTCCGCTGGCCGACGCCGACGGGTATGAGCCCGTCGATGGCCCGCACGCCGACCTGGAGCGGAACCCGTACGAGAGGTCGGGTGAGGGGATGGGGCGCCACGGCGTCATCGGACACCGTGTCGGTGACCGGCAGGGGGCGTCCATCCATCGGACGTCCGGTGCCGTCGAGTACCCGACCGAGAAGCTCGTAGCCGACCGGAATCCGGCGGTTGGCCGCCCGCCGGACCTCCGCACCGGGCGCCAGGCCGCTGAGGGTTCCGAACGGCAGAGCGGTCGCACGTTTGCGCGACGCCCCAACCACCTCGGCTCGGACACACCGCTCTCCGGCCTCGGACGCCCCGGATCGCCCGATCGAGCTCCCACCGCCGATCTCGACGACATCGCCGACGGCCAGGTCGAGGCCGGTCACCGTCGCGTGTTGGCCGATGACCGATTCGAGGCGACCGTGGACCGTCGGGCGGACAAACGATCGAGGGTCGAAACGGCGACCGTTGGGCAACTCGATCACCACTCCTGGACCGCCCGTCGAATGTCGTCCAGGCGCTCCTCGAGCCCGTCGATGGCGATGCGGGTCGCCGACTCGACCCGACACGACCCACGTGGAATGGAGTGGTCGTCGGCGACGCGCACCGAGCTGATCAGCAAGGACAGGTCGGCGGGTTCGACGTCATGGTCGTCGCTGTCGATGAGGTGGCGGATCGCCTTGTGATCGGCCGGGTGGAGGTACAGGACGAGCTCGTCGTCGCCGTCGAGTTCGTGGATGGCGCAACGAACGGGGTCGACCATCGCCTCGGGATCCTCCACGAGGGCCTTGCCGACCACCGCTTCGGCAATGGCCATTCCGGCCTGCAGCGCACTTCGGGCCAGATCGTCGAGCACGTCGTCCGTCGATCGCGTCGCCTGGTCGACTGCCTGACGCAGGGCGTCGATCACCGACTGCATCTCGCCCCTGGCGGAGGCGGCTCCCTCGTCGAATCCGGCGCGTCGGGCCTCGTCGCGGATCTTCTCGGTCAGCTCGCGGGTGCGGCGTTCGACCTCCTGCTCGATGTGTATCGCAGCGAGGGCGGGACCAGGGCTGGGCGGTGCCTCGGGTCGATCGAAGGAATACGGCCGCACCCGGTCCGCAGCCGGTCCGGAGAGGACGTGATCAGGTGACATAGTCGCCACCGCCCCGGTTGATGATCAAATCGCCCGACGATTCCAGCTTCCGGACCTCCTCGAGGATCTTCTCCCTGGCCTCCTCGACGTCGGTCATTCGGACCGAGCCGATGATCTCCATCTCGTCGAGGAGATTGTCCTTGGCGCGGGACGACAGGTTGTTGAGAACGTGGTCTCGGAGCCAGCTCGGGGCCCCCTTGAGCGCCAACGGCAGAATCGACATGTCGACCTCCCGTAGGAGCCGCTGCATCTGCCGATCGTCGAGGAGCGTGAGGTCCTCGAACACGAACAGGAGAGCTCGTACTTCCTTGGCCAGCTCGGGGTCGGAGGTCTCGAGAGCGGCAAAGATGGCATCGGCCGATGCGTTGTCCATTCGGTTCAGCAGGGCGACGAGAATCGGCCCGCCGCCCGCCTCGCGGAACCGGCGCTCGAGCACGGGCGTCATCTTCGTTCGGAGCCCCGACTCCAAGGCATCGACGGCGGCTGACGCGACCTTCTCCATACGACCGAGCCGCACCCCGACGTCGGCGAGCATCTCCTCGGGCAACGCGTTCAGGACCTTCGCCGCCTCGTCCGCACCGAGGTGGGACAGCACGGCGGCGATGACCTGTGGGTGCTCCGCCTGGAGGTGGTCGACGACGACGGTGGGGTCGAGGGCGTCGAGGTACTGGAACGGAACCGATGTGGCGATCCCGTCGATCGTCGAGAGAACCTCTCTGGCCGCCCGGTCCCCGAAGTTGGCCTCCAGCATCTCCCGAGCCAGGTCGGCGTCGCCGACTCGCAGCGGTTTCGTGCCGGACTTGGCGACCTTGGTGAAGTCGTCGTAGATCGAGTTCGCCGTATCGGTGTTGACCGGACCGAGTTTCGCCATCTCCGCAACGATGGCGGCGACTTCGTCGGACCGGAGTTTTCGCAGCAAGGGCCCCGCCTGGTCGACACCGAGCTTCAGCATCAGGATCGCGGCCCGGCGGACCCCGTCGGGGGCCATCGACTGCGTCATACCGGCTCACCGGCCCGGTCGTCGGCCATCCAGGAACGAAGCATGCCGGCGACGTCCTCGGGCTGGCTTTCGATGAGGGCGATCAGATCCGTCGGTTCGCCGTCGCCGGTGCCGGTTCCCAGGGCCGCGACCGCGGCGGCGCCGATGGCCTCCAGATCAGGATTGTCACGCTGGAGATCGGCGGGTCGAAGCGCCACCACTTGGGGGCCCTTGCGACCACGGAGGGCGAACAAGGCCGTGAAGACCGTGGCCAGGAAGGCGATGAGACCGATGACCCCCATCCGGATCAAGGGCAGCAGATCGGTGAGTCCGCCCTCCTCGGTGGCCGCGTCGTCGGTGGCCGCCAGCGCGTCAGGAGGATCGGCGAAGTCATCGTCGAAGGGGATGACGGTGAGGGCCAGGGTGTCCCCGCGTTCCTGGTCGAATCCGACGGCCGCCGCCACCAACGATTCGAGTTCGGTGGCCGTGGCGGCGTCGACCGAGTTCTCGTCGAGCACGACGGCAACGGAGAGGGAACGGATTGTGCCGGGTGCACGTTCGGTCACCGTGATCGTCTTGTCGACGGCGTAGGCCACCTCGGCTTCGTCGAGGTCATATGCGACGCCGTTGGTCTCACCCTCCTCCCCCTCGATCAGCTCGTCTTCAGGGCCGAGGATCCCGGCGTCGAGTTGAGCGCCGTCGCCCCGGTAGGTTTCGCTCTTGGTCGATTCGGTCAGGACGGCTTGCCGGTCGTCCTCCTCCAGCTCCTCGTAGGTCTCGGTGGTGACGTTGCTCGAATCGAAGTCGAGTTGGGCGGACACGGTTGCCACCGCGTTGCCGGTGCCGGCCACCGCGGCCAGCAGTAGATCGAGCTGTGAGGTCAGGCTCCGTTCGAAGAGGGCCTGCTGCTCCATGGCCAGGTCACCGCCACCGGAGACACCGGCCTCCGGCGAAGCCAGCGGGCGCCCGCGCTCGTCGGTGACCGACACCATCGAGGCCGTCAGCCCCTCGACGGAGTGGGCCACCAGGTTCACGATCGAACGCACCTGGGTCGAGGTCACGGCCGAACCGCCGGTTTCGAGCAGGACCGAGGCCGTGGGCATGACGTCGTCGCCGGTGAAGAGGTCCCGTTCCGGCATGACCAGGTGCACACTGGCGTCGTTGACGCCGTCGATGGCCGAGATGGTTCGGGCCAGCTCTCCCTGGAGGGCCCGTTGATAGCCGACCCGCTGATCGAACTCGGACGCGGTCAGACCCTGGTCGTCGAGGACGCTCCAGCCGTCGGACGGGGCGACCATGTCGTTGGCGGCCAGCTCGACTCGGAGATTGAGAACCTGGTCGGCCGGAACCCGGATCGAGCGACCGCCATCGGTCAGCTCATACGGGACGCCGCGCGTCTCGAGTTCGCCGACGGCGGTTGCGGCTGAATCGGCGTCGAGGTCGGAGAACATCAGCGCCATCGGCCCGTTGCCTCCCAGCCGGCTGATGGCGAGAAGCCCTCCGACGGTGATGGCGAACGCCGCCACCAGTCCGATTTGCTGCCCGACGGTGAGCCGACCGAGCAGCTGCCGCGGGGTTGATGGCGTCAGTTGGTTGCCCGCCATCAGACCTGCATTCTCATGATGTCGTTGAACGCCTCAACAGCACGGTTACGAACCGCAACGGTGAGTTCGGCGGTCAGTTGCGCTTCGGTCGCCGCCACCATGTATTCCCCGACGGAGGCGACATCGCCGGTCGCGGCGGCCTCCGCGGCTCGGGCGGCCCGGTTGTCGGCGGCCGAGAGTTGGTCGAGGGCTCCGCCGACGGCTGAGGAGAACGACGTCGACTCGCCCGACGCATCTGCCGTCTCGGTCAGTCGAGGCGACAGGCGGGCCGGCTCGATCGTTCCCGAAGTCACTGGCTGAATCGAATTGATCATCCTCAGCTTCCGATCTTGAGTGCGGTCTCGTAGGCGGCGCGAGCTCGTTCGAAGGCGGCGACATTGGCCTGGTAGCTGCGTTGCGCCATCAGGAGGTTCGACATCTGATCGGTGAGGTCCATGTCGGGGACCCGAACGAAACCGTCCTCGTCGGCGAGCGGGTGGCTGGGGTCGTAGACGATTCGTCCCAGCGGATTTCCGAACTCGGCCCGGATCACCTTGGCTCCCTCGGGTCGGCCGTCGCCGATCTGGCTCTGGGCCACCACGAAGCGCTCCTGGAATGCCGCCTCGTCGGTCGGCGTGACCGTGTTGATGTTGGCGATGTTGTCGGCGATTGCGTCCAGCCACTGCTGGTAGACGTCCATACCCGACTCGGCGATCGACAGACTGCGAAAGAGTTCCATCAGCGGTCCCAGGAGGTTCGGAGCAGTCGATAACGTGAGTTGAGCGCCGTGGTCACCAGGTCCTGATGCAGCTGCGTCCTGGTCAGTCCGGTGATCTCGTCGTCCAGGCGGACGTTGTTGCCGTCGAGGCGGGTCGGGAGCACCGAGTTCGTCACGTCGATTCCGGCCTCGTCGATCCGGCCCGACTTCAGCGCCCGGCGAAGACTGCCGGCGAAATCGGCCTTCTGGGCGAGGTAGCCGGGGGTTTCGATGTTGGCGATGTTCTGCTCGTGAAGCTGACGCTGGGCGTCCAGCCCACGGAGAGCGTGCGCCAAGGCCTGATTGGTGACATCGGAGATGAACATGGGGACGGAAAACCTTGTCGAGGATCGGGACCCGTCCCTGGGCCGCCTGTGGTTGAACGCCTCCGTGCGCCAAACCTGTATCGATCGGAAGCATGCAAACCTTGAGGCCGAGATGCGAGGTTGTGATATCCGACCTAGACACATCCGGTCCAAACGACGTGCTGGCGCGCCGGGGCAGCCGACCGATCCGACACGGGCGGCGTTCAGCAGCCGGACTCGCCGACGTCGGCTGAGCGCAAGCGGTGCTGTGCGAGAATGCTTCACGCTTCTCGTGAACCGGGGTCGCCTCAACCGAATCAGGTCAGGGCGGGTCCGGAAGCTGTCCGAGCGGCGTACGTCTCGGCCAGTACGTCCAACAGCGAGCGGCACTCGGCGATGATCGCCCGGTCCTTGAACCGGTTTGCGTCGATCAGCCGGTTGGTGAGCTGAAGGAAGAGGTCGGTCGACCGCTTTCCGGGCCGTCTCGGATTCGTGGAGCCGAGCGCCAGGTGGCGCTCGAACACCATGTCCTGGGCGTGAATCAAGGCGCGGTGGGCGTCCTCGATCCGACCCGTCAAGATGGCGGTGTCGGCCTCGTGCAGATCTTCAACCAGACGCCGTCGGATCTCGGCGATGTCGTCGGCGTCGAATGACGGATCGGCAGACGGATCGGCAGAGCGTCCCTCTGGGACGATGGTGGTGATCTGGGTGGCGACGCGATCGTCGAGTGCGCTGTCGGCTGTTTCCGAATCGACGGACGGGATCCGACGGACGGCATCAAGTGTGAACATGGGGACGGAATCCTTGGTGAGAGCGGGACCCGTCCCTGGGCCGCTTGGTTTCAGACGCCTCCTTGCGCACCAGAGGTATCGATCGGAACCACGTCCACCTTGAGGATATGTGTGGAGGTTGATATCTCCGGCCCGGGTCCCCCGACCCGGTGGTCCTGGGCAACCTCACCCAGAATCGACGCGAGCGGCTACCGCCGGGCTCCAACCGCTCGGCGTCTCAGGCCGATGTGTCGAGAACCGACACTGCCGACTGGTTCCGGCTGTAGCCGTCCCGTCGAGGTGGTTTCGGCCGGTCTTTCAGCCGCCGCTGTATCTCGGCGGTGATGCGATTGTTGCGAGCCATCAGCTCGGCCGCCCGGGCGAGAAGCTCCGACGGAATTGGTTCGGCCGGCCGACCAACCCGTGGCCAATGTGGGTCCGGTGAGATGGTCTCGGCGTCGAGCGCGGCTTCGTAGTGGTCGAGTGAGCGCTCCATTGCGTCGAGCAGCTGGGGCCACGTTGTCACGAATGCACGGTCCGATCCCATACGAAGGATGCCAGGGCGACGGTCACGCCGGTGTCGTCGTCAAGTCCGATGCCGCCGGGGCCTGAGCCACCGTCGCGAAGGCCTCGGCCAGCGGTTCCACGAGCGCACGGCACTCGGCGAGGATCGCTCGATCCTTGGCCCGGTTAGCATCGACCAGCCGGTCGGTCAGGTAGACGTAGATGTCGGCCAACCGCTCACCACCGTCGAATCCGTCGGTGTCGAGCGCCAGGTGGAATTCGAGCACGATGTCCTGAGCGTGGATCAGGGCGTTGTGGGCGTCCTCGACCCGGCGGCCCTCGATGGCGGCGTCGGCATCGTGCAGGTCCCGCAGGAGCCGCTGGTACAGAAGGACGACCAGCCGCTGCGGAGAGGTCATCTTCATGCCGTCATCCTGATAACGGTTCCGGGCTTGTGCGTAGGCGTTCAACGTCCCTGACCCCCATAGTTGGTCGTGAGACCGGCAAGCTGGCCGGCCAGATAATTGGATTGTTCACTCAGTGCACCGAGGGCGACCTCCAGCGCGGCGTACTGCCGGCGGAGGGTCGCCTCTCGGAGTTCGAAGCGCTTCTCGTAGGCGTCGATCTGGTCGCCCCAGCGTTCGATTCGGCTCTTGGTGGCCTCGGCCTCGGACCACAGACGGCCCGATCCGGTGGCGGTCGCGGCCTCGGCGGCCTGCACGATGCGGTCGAGGATGCCCAGGTCGGTGTCGCCGGTCGGAGCGACGAACAGACGCTCCAGCTCGCCCCGGTCGGTCTCCGATGCCTCGATGAACTCGGCCCGGTTGAACTCGAGCCGTCCGTTCTCGGTCACGGTGATGCCGGCCAGGCTGGCCGCCTCGAAGCTCGAGGCGAACACACCGTCGGTGACCGCCCGCAGGATGGCATCCCGGGTTCTCCGCACGGCCGAATTGCCGAACAGGATGCCGGGATCGGCTCCGGGATTTGCCGCGGTGGCCGTATCGGCTCGTTCCAGGAAGCTGTTGACGGCCTCGACGATCTCCGCGATGGCGTCGGCCTGTGCCTCGTTGTCCTCGCCGACGGTGATCGTGACCGGACCCGTCGTCGGCTGGGTGACCGTGACGTCGACACCGGGCAGGATGTCGGAGAAGGTGTTGGACGCAGACGTGATGGTGTAGGGATTGTCGCCCTGGATCTCGATTTGGGCGTCGCGACCGGTTACCAGCGTGGTGAAGCCACTGAAGGCGGTGAACTCGCTGGTGTCGAGGTCGACCAACGAGGTCGCCCCCGTTTCGGAGGCCATGACCTGCAGGCGGTAGCCGGAACCGGTATTCACGGCCATGGCCTGGTAGCCGAGCCCGTCGGAATTGTTGATCGCGTCGATGACTTCGGCCAGTGTGCCGCCACCGTAACCGACGTTTTGGACGTTGGCGGTGCCACTGCGGATGCCGCCGACGATGTCGGCCGTTATGGTCCCGCTGCTCCCGCTCAGCGTCTCCGAGCCGGCGCTCGTGTCGGTGATGGTGTTGGTGACCCCATCGACGACGACGATGCCGTCGGTGCCCGTGGCGGTCGTGCCGCCGGTCAGCCCCAGCTTCGAAGCACCGTTGCCACCGACGATCTCCAGAGAGGCGGCGCTGCCTTCGTTGGCCGTCGTGAACACGAGCTCGTCGGATGCGCCGACCGACACCGACACGACTCCCGAGGCACCGGCGGCGGTGAGGGCCTGGTCGACCGCGGTGGCGAGCGATGCGGCGTCGCTGTAGGTGCCGGCCGCGATGTCGAGGGCGTAGTCGACCCCGCCGACCCGGATGTCGACGTTGCCGTTGCCGTTGGTGACCGTCACCGGATACGAGGGCGTGCTGCCGCTGATGGTCGCCGCTGCGGAATCCTGAGTCACCTCGAACTGGATTGGTCCAGAGGGAAAGCCGGTGGCGACCAGGTTGTCGAACCCCAGCGCCGTGGTTCCGCTGTAGGAGAGAGACGTCCCGCCGCCGGAGGTGATGACGGTGTCGAGGGAGGCAACCGTCTCGTTCGAGTAGATCGTGTGCGCGGCCGCTGTCTGTTGCACGAGAAACGAGATCTCGCCCGACACGTTGCCGGAACCGGCCGAAACCGAAACCGACTCGTGTGACGACGTCGCCTTGAGCTGATCCCAGCCCGAACCGAGACGGAGATCGGCGGCCATGTTCCGAATCGACTGGACGTCCGAGCGCATCTCCCGTAGCTCGGTTTCGACCTTCTGGGCCTCGGTCTGACGTTGTTGGAGCCGGGTCTGGGGTGCCCGCTCCAGCTGCATGAGCTGACTGATGATCTGGGAGGTGTTGAGGCCGGTGATCAGTCCGTCGATGGAGGTCATGGTGCTGCTTCTGAGTGTTCGAGGGGGTTGGCAGGCGGAACCGTCGCGCCGGTGCCCACGGCGAGGCACCGGCGGTCAGTTGGTCACTAGCCCAGCAGGTTCAGGACCGACTGGGGCAGGGCGTTGGCCTGGGCCAGCATGGAGGTGCCGGCCTGCTGCAGGATCTGGTTCTTGGTGTAGTTGACCATCTCGGCGGCCATGTCGGTGTCGCGGATCCGGGATTCGGAGGCGACCAGGTTCTCGGTGGTGACCTGGAGGTTGGCGATGGTCGACTCGAGCCGGTTCTGGACTGCACCGAGGCCACCGCGAGAGGTGGAAACACCGGCGATGGCGCTGTCGACGGTCTCGATCGCCGCCCGGGCCGCAGTGGCGTCGACAACGCTCAGAGCGGAGATGTCGACACCTCCGGTGCTGGCCGTGGTGAGCACGCCCACCGTCACGGCGATCTGGTTGCCGCCGCTGCCTTCGGAACCGACCTGGAAGTTGAGGGCTGTCGCGGAGAACAGCGTGGCACCACCGAAGGTGGTGTCGGCACCGATCCGGCCGACCTCGGCCACCAGGGCCGTGATCTCGGCGCCGATGGCGGTGCGGGCTGCGGCGTCGTTGGTGTCGTTGGCGGCCTGCACGGCAAGGTCACGGATGCGGCCCAGCATGTTGTGGACCTCGTTGAGCGCACCTTCGGCCGTCTGG
>JAOTVU010000293.1 GCA_029863385.1 Acidimicrobiia bacterium | reverse complement strand
TCACCGCGACCGGCGTCGAGGTGTTGAGCGCCTATCCCTTTGATGACGACCTGCTGTAGCCGTCGCCCTCCGTCGGATCAGGAGTCGCCGTCGAGAATCTTCGCCGTCGACGATGTGCCGAGACGGCTGGCACCCGCTTCGATCATCGCCAGCGCCGACTCCCGACTGCGGATCCCGCCGCTCGCCTTGACCCCGAGTCGGTCGCCGACGGTGGCCCGCATGAGGGCAACCGCCTCGATCGAGGCTCCACCACTGGGATGGAACCCGGTGGAAGTCTTCACGTAGTCGGCACCTGCTGCCTCCGACCGTTCACAGCAGGCCACGATCTGGTCGTCGGTCAAGGCGGCCGCTTCGATGATCACCTTGAGCAGGGTCGGACGGGGGACGGCAGCCCGTACGGCTGCGATGTCGGCCTCGACCTCGTCCCACCGGCCGTCGACGACCAAACCGAGATCGACGACCATGTCGATCTCGGTCGCCCCTGCGTCAGCAGCGAACACGGCGTCCGCGATCTTGGCGCTCGACGGATGGGCCCCCGAGGGGAACCCGGCCACCGTGGCCACGCCGAGGCGGCCGTTGACGGCTGCCACCGCTACCGGGATCCGGGACGGGGAGACACAGACGGCGGCCACGTTGTAGGCCAACGCCTCAGCACACAGTGCCTCGACATCGGCCGCCGAGGCTTCCGGTGTCAACACGGTGTGATCGATGTAGGAAGCGATGTCGATTGGATGCTCGGACGTGCTCACGCTCCCAACACTAGCGGCGCCTCAGTCGCGCGGCTTGCGACCCGGCTGGCCGAGCAGGACCGGCGGGCTCGATCCACAGGTCGCTCCCGGCACGTTCTCGGGTGTGGCCACCAGCACCCCTTCGTAGCAGTGGTCGGCCACGGCGTCGTCGGTCACGAACGACTCGCCGATCCGGATCCCCTCCTTGACGATCAACAGCTGATGACACGGGAAGGCGTTGCCACCGGTCACCGCCGGTGTCAGCACTTCGAGCCCCCAGGTGTCGGAGGCGACAAGGGCCACTTTCCGGTCGGCGAAGTAGCGGCACTCCTCGAGGAAGATCCCAGGCTCCTGCGTGAGGTAGCGCTCGGGCTCGGAGCGGACGAGATGGGTCCACCCGGTGTGGAGGATGGGAACGTCGCCCGGCCCCGGGGCCTCGACGTTCTGACGCTGCAGGCAGGCCCGCAGATCATCGAGCGTGATGCGATAGTCGTCGCGAAGAACCGGTTGCCCGTTCGGGGCGACGAAGAAGTCGTCGGTTTTGCCGGTCGCCACTTTGAGGCCGACGACATCGTAGATGACCGCTCGTGTCGCCACCGGGCCCATGTTCTCGTTGCCGAGGGCGGAGGTTCCCGTAGGGGTCACGATGTCGGGGCCGCGGTGGCCGTTGTAGAAGACCTCGCCGACGGCAAGGTGGTTGAGACCGTCGATCTGGGTGGCGATCTGGAAGGTGAAGTTCTCGGCGAACCGCTCCTCCAGCACCGCCACTTTGTTGGGCCCGATCGGGTCGGTGGCGGCTTGGATACCGCCCCCGTCGACGAACCCGGGCGGCGCCGTGAAGCCCAGCACGTAGAGAAACATGTCGTGCAGACGCGGCGGATCACTCGGGAATGCCGGGAAGCCGTTGAACATCTCCTCGCCCAGCTGGTAGGTCCTGACCGGGCGACCGGGATGCAGGAGTCGGAGGGCCTTTGCGGTGCGACTCGGTGTCAGCTCGTTGAACGTGCCACGCTGATCGCCGGGTCCGTACGGGCCGTTGTCCCACGCCCCGGCGAGCACGGCCTCCACGTCGAACATCGTGTCGTCATAGGAACCGGATGGAGGACCGTATTTCCCCGGCTTCGAGCTGTTGGATCCGTTGTTTCCGGAGCTGTCGCCCTGGTCTTCGGAGTCCGCTACGGCCGGTGACGCAAGGAACGGCGCTGAAGCCACCGCGGCCGCACCGGCGGCCCCCAACTTCAGCGCATCGCGGCGGGAGACCTGCTCGAGATGGAAGCGGGCGAATGACGGCTTCACGAATACCTCCCGGTTGGCGTTGCTTCTACAGGTAACACTACTGCGCGCCCCTGGCAAGGGACAAACGTCACAT
>JAOTVU010000173.1 GCA_029863385.1 Acidimicrobiia bacterium | reverse complement strand
TTCGACGAGGCCGTTCCCGTCTGGCGCCTGGCCTGGATGATCAGCCAGGAGCGTCGCCGCGAGTTCTGGGGCTCCTACATCGCGTTCGTTCTGTTCTTCGCCTTCCCCGCCCTCACCGGGTACATCCTCGGTGAGGCGTTCAACGCGCTCACCGACGGCAGCACCCGGCGCCTCTACTGGATGGCCGCCGCCCTCGCCGTGGCCGAGACCGCCCGGCTCGCCATCCTCCACTACGGCGCCGTCACCTTCACCCGCTGCTGGTACCTGATGAAGTCGTTGATGCAGGGGAACATGTTGATCGGCCAGGTGTCCTCGGGCGGCGTCGATGCCGGGCAGCCCGTGGGCTCCGCCGGTCAGTCGGTGACCCGCTTTCGCGACGACACCGAGGACGTGGCCCTGTTCATCGATGGCTGGCTCGATGTCAGCGGTGCCCTGGTGTTCGCCGTCATCGCGTTGTGGATCATGGCCGCCATCGACGCGACCGCCACCGCCGTGGTGCTGATCCCGATGGTGGCGGTCGCCGTCGTGACCAAGATGCTCGACACCAGGATCAAGTACTACCGACGGGCCGACCGGGAGGCAACCGCTGCCGTGACCGGTCTCGTCGGCGATGTGATGGCCGGGGCCACCACCGTCAAGGTCAACGCCGCCGTGGAGCCGGTGCTGGCCCGGCTGCGGGGGCTGGTCGACGTCCGCCGCCACACCGCAACCAGGGACCGCGTGTTCGACGACGCGCTCCAGTCGGTCACCAGCGGCTCGGGCGATGTCGCCATGGGACTGGTGCTGATCGTCGCGGCCGGCGCCATCGCGTCCGGCCGGTTCGACCTCGGTGAGCTGGTGCTGTTCACGGTCTACCTGAGCTGGCTCGGCTTCTTCCCCCGGATGATCGGACGAACCATCGCCCGGTTCAACCAGGCCACGGTGGCCTTCAACGGAATGCGCCATCTCGTCGCCCGAAAGGACCCTGAGTGGGTGGCCCGCCATCGTAATCTGCCGGTGGCCAAGGCCGGCGAGGTCGAGCGGGCGTTACCGGTGCGGGTGCCGCTCGATGAGCTGCGGGTCGAGCGGCTGAGCGCGGTCTACGCCGATGGCGAGGCCGGCATCCACGATTTCTCCTTCACGGTCCCCCGGGGTTCGTTCACCGTGGTCACCGGGCCGGTCGGCGCGGGCAAGAGCACGCTGCTGCGAGCACTGCTGGGCCTGGCCTGGCAGGCCGAACACGAGTCGGGCAGGGTGCTGTGGAACGGCGTCGAGATCGAGGATCGGGCCGCGTTCCTCGTGCCACCCCAGGCCGCGTTCCTGTCCCAGGTTCCGCAACTGTTGTCGGATTCACTGGCCGACAACATCCTGCTCGGTGCCGACGTGGGCGCAAACGGGTCGACGGACGGGGCGGCGGACCGGGCCGCCGATGAACTCGATCCGCTGTGGTGGGCGCTGGCGGTGGCATCGGTCGACACCGACGTGGCCGACATGGCCCACGGCGTCGACACCCTGATCGGGCCGCGCGGCCTCCGGCTGTCGGGCGGGCAGCGGCAGCGGGTGGCGGCGGCGCGAGCCCTGGTCCAGCGCCCGGAACTCCTTGTGCTCGACGATCTTTCGAGTGCGGTCGACGTCGAAACCGAGCTGAGGTTGTGGTCGAACCTGGCCGCGGCCGGGATCACCGTCATTGCGGTATCACACCGAAAGGTGGCTTTCGACCGGGCCGATCAGTTGCTCGCACTCGACAACGGTCGGCTCGTCTGACCTACGCCCGCCGCCGGTCGGGCGGTGGTGTCGATGTTCGAACGAGGTCGTTGCCGACGACGAGCCAGGATCATGATCACCGTGAGGAAAGCGACGACGTTGATCGAGGCCAGCATCGCCATCTGATACCACTGATTCCCGGTGTCGGTCCCGGCCTGAAGGCCGTGCACGGTGGCGAACACGTAGAGTCCGAGGCTGGTGCGGTGCACGTGGCGCCAGACCGGCTTCGGTAGACGCTTCATGAACAGCGAGGTCACCTCGACGGCGACCAGGAGATAGAAGGCAACCACCCCCCAGGCCACGGCGGTCGGGCGCCAGGCCGAGGCCCAGGGAACCAGGATCTCCAGCCAGCCGAACTCGACATAGCTGTCGGCGACCAAGCCACCCAGGTGGATGCCGGTGAAGGTGACCGACAATCCACCGAGGAACCGGTGGAGGTCTAGGATCTGCTTCGGCTGTGCGGCCTTCGACGCGGCCTTGGTCGAGAGGAGCAGCCCCCAACAGACCGAGATCGTGATCAACGCCCAGGCCACGATGCCGCCGGACCGGGCCACGAACCACCACACCTGCTCGTTCATACCGGAACCTCCGTTCGGCTCGTTCGACGTTCCACGAGCACGCGAGCGTCGGCGGTCACCACGACGCCGGGAACACCGAGGTCGGCCAATGTCCGGCAGGCCCGTTCGGAACCCGCCAACAGCGCGACCTTGGATGCGACCTCGCCCCACCAGGCCAGCTCGGAGCACGTCGTGACCGAAGCGACGTCGGACGTGCTCGGCCAACCGGTCGCCGGGTCGAGCAGATGGTGGAGGACGGCTCCACCGGATTCCCAGCGTCGGCGTGCGGTGGTGCTCGTCGTCACCGCTCCCCCGTCGAAGGAGAACGAGGCGGTGTCGATCGACTGCTGGAACGGGCTGGCGGCCCCGACGGTCCATCGGTCCCCGAACCACGGTTTGCCGTAGACCTTGAGGTCGCCCCCGAGCTCGATGGAGGCCATTGTCAGACCGAGTGACTGGCAGCGTTCGATTGCCAGGTCGACGGCCAGTCCCTTGCCGATGCCGCCGGGGTCGAAGGCGGTTCCTGGCGGGATGCGAACCGCGGTTATGGTCGGATAGATGTCGATGGTCTCGAACGTCGCCGGTTCGACCGGGCCGGACGGGCTGAGCCGGGCTTCGGTCCAGGTGCGGTCGTAGCCAACCGCCATGAGCTGGTTCAGCATCAGCGGATTGAACCAACCGCTGGTGCGGTCGTGAGCCCGGACCGCGTTGGCGATCAGCTTGTAGGTGATGTCCGACACGACGGTGACGCGGCCGGCGGCTCGGTTGATGGCGCTCACCTCGCTGTCGTAGCGGAACCGGCTCCAACATCGTTCCAGGTACTCGACCAGACGCCGGATCTCCTCGGCGGCGCGCTCGGCGTCCGGATCGGTAACGATCCGGCATGGGCTGCCCATCGCCCGGAACTGGAGCACGGTGGGTTGCATCAGCCGCCACTTCCCTCGCTACGGGGCGGTGCGGTCGTTGCGGTGGTTGGAGGCTCGGTGGCCGGCGGCGGAGTGGTCGGTGCCGCGGTGGTCGGCGGCTGGGTCGTAGGTGCCTGCGTGGCCGGAGCCTGCGACGTCGGTGCTGCCGTGGCCGGTGGCTGTGTGGCCGGCGCCTGGGCCTGGGTGGCCGGTGGCTGCGTGGCCGGTGCCTGGGCCTGGGCCTGGGTGGCCGATGCCTGGGCCTCCGTCTGAGCGGCCGCGGCCTGCCCGGCAGTTACGTCGGTGGCCGGAACCATCTCGACGGGGGTGGCGGACGCGTCCGCCTGGGCCGCGGTCGGGTCGACTGCGGTCGCGGCGGGATCGACCGATGGGACCTGGATGTCGACGACCGGGGCAACAGGATTGATCACCGCCGCGGTGCCGGCGACCGCCGATTCACCGGTCGGCGCGGCACCCGAGTCGGCGACCGTGGCAACGGCGGCGTCGGCGCCTTTGAACAGAGGCCCCATCGCCACGATCATCGAGACGAAGGACACGACGGCCGCCCCACCGGCCGAAACCCGTTCCCAGGGAACCGTGTAGCTCGCGGTGCGGCTCGACGCCGGCCGGGGTCGATAGGCCGTGCCGGAGACGGCGTCGCTCAGGACGGAGACTCGCCCCACCGGTTCGGCCACCACCGAGGTCGCGCTCATTCGTATCGTGTCGGTCGCCGGATCGGCCGGCACCGGTAGCCGGTCGGGCAGCGAGAACGCTGATGGAACCTCGACCGCGGGTGGCTGGGCCACCGGGCCCGTCATGGTCGCAACGGACATGGCCGGTGACGGAATCGGCGGGGTCGGCCCGGCGGACCTCGCCGGTCGTCGGTTCCCCTGTCGGGCCTTGAGCGCCGCGAGTCGCTCCTCGGTTGTCATGGTCATGTCAGTACTCCTTCTTCACGCGCAGCTCGCCGCCCTCGGGACGGATGGAGAGTTCCGCCTCGTCGCCTCCGCTGCTGGGGCGGAACTTGATCTTCACGCCACTCGGGCGATCATCTTCGACCATGTAGGCCCAGCCCGGCTCCGGCCAGGCCGCCCAGAACTCGACGGTTGAGCGGTCGTGGAAGGCGATGACGACGTCGGCCACACCCGCGAACTCGACGGTCACGTACTCGGTCGCCGGCGGTCGGGTGTTCGAGCTGCCGGCGGTTTCCGATGTGGCCGATGTTGCCGTTGTCGCAGGTTGTGTGGCCGCGACCGACGTCGGCGCAGTGGCGGGCGCCGCCGCAGTTCGTGCCGAGGTGAACGGAGCCGGAGCGGGGGACGGCCCGGAACCAGGCGCAGGAGGCTGCGCTGTTGCCGGCGCCGCAGTCGCCGCCACGGTGACCGGCGTCGACCACGCCTGAGTCGAGGTCGAGGGGTCGACCGCGCCCGGTGCCGCAATGGTCACGGCCGGGGCGGCCGGGGCGGAGGCTGAGGGCGCCTGGGTGAACCTGGCTGCGATGTCGAGCGCTGGTCCGGCGCCGCCAGCCGGCATTCCGGTTGGTGCCTGGGCCGACCGTGCCGATATGCCGACGGTCGGGGCGGCCTGCTCGGTCGCCGGTTGATCGCCGGACGTCGCTGCGGCACCCGCCGATACCGTAACCGAGCCGCCGTTGTCAGCCGTCCGCTGCATCACGGTGAGGTTCAGCCCGACGGCGGTGAGGGCAGTGGCCGAGACCAAGGCGACGGTTGTGAGTCGTGGGGGGATGGGCATGGGTGTCTCCTTCCCCGCCTACACGGCGCGACGGATTGGGCAGGTTTGGTCATTTGTCGACTCTTGACCGATTCGGAGCCGAAGTTGAGCCATCCGGCCCAGTCCCGGGCGGCGCCACCGATCGGTAGGCGTCCCGTCGGGCCGAGGAGTGTGCCGAACACGGAGTCCAAGGCCGCTTGCGGCTGCTCGACCTCCGGATCGGCGGCTTACTCGTCGTCGTGTTCGCCCTCCTGCTTGACGACCACATCCAGGCTGTCCCCCGACGGCCTGATCTTCACCTCACAGTGGCCGCCCGGACGCTCGAGGCCGACCTCGATCAAGCGCTGCGACGATTCTTTGATGTCGAAGCGGAAACCTTGATCCGGTTGCACCTCGACGAGGGCGAGATCGCCGTTGTCGAACTCGACGATGATTCGGCCGCACGCGGTGATGACCGCTATGGATCCGTCGGGCTGAATCGAGGTCGTGGAGTCGGGGTCGGTCGTCGGGGACGACCTTGGCCCGGTGGTGGCGTTCGATGAGGAGCGTGTTGTGGGGGTGGCCGCCGTAGTCTTCGGGGCGGATGGGCTGGGAACGCCGTCGGTCGTTGACTCGACCCCGGTGACACCGGTCTGAGTTTCATCGGCGGCGTCACTGCCCTCGGAGGCATCGTCACCGTTCCGGCCGTCTTGGCCGCCGTCACCACCGTCATCCGGGGTGGTCGTTCCGTTGACGGCCAGCTCCCGGTGGTCGTCGGAATGTTGCGTTCCGTCGCCGGCGGCGTCACCATCGACCTGACCGGCGACCGTCAGACCGATATCGCTGGTCGGGATCAGGCGGGCGACGCCCGCCATTCCGGCGATCAGGGCCACAGCGGCCGCAGTGCCGACGGCGACCCGCTGGACCCGGCGCATCGTGCGGGCCCGCCGTATCGACGGGCGCAACTTCTCGAGCACCTCGATCGGGGGCTCGCTGCCGGCGAAGGTCCGGTCGAACTCTTGACGCAGGAGTCGGTCGACCTCGGCCGCGCTCCCCCACTGATCGCCGCGCTCGTCGAAACTACTCATGGAGGCGCCGATCTCGTTCGACCACGATCCGGAGCGTCGCTCGGGCCTGGTTCAGGTGGTATTTGACGGCACCGCCGGTGATACCGAGCGTGGTTGCGATGTCGTCGACCGACAGCTCCTCCAGGTAGTAGAGGGTGGCGGCCGCTCGTTGCTGTGGAGGTAGTCGGGCCAGGAGGTCATGAAGACGGATTGCCGCGTCGACCATGTCGCTGTCGACCGGATCGAGCGTCGGGTTCTGATCGATGACCTTCCGTTCACGGCGCCGGCGGCGCTCCGTCGCTCGAAGGTGATCCCGGCTGCGGTTGATGGCTACCCGCCGAACCCAGGCCATCGGATCGTCGTAGCCGCGGATCTTTCGCCAGCGGGTCGATGCCTTGACGAATGCTTCCTGCACGGAGTCGCGGGCCAGTTCGCGATCGCCCACGATCGCGGTCAGCGAGTTGACCAGGCGCTCGTAATTGTCGACGAAGGCCTGCTCGAAATCGCCATCGAGGTTTTTCACGACCCGCTCCGTTCGCCGGCTGTCGAACCATAACGTCTGATGCGGGCCACAAACTACCGTACAGGTCACACCATGAGCACGTCACCGAGGTGTCAGCGGGTTTGCCTCCGGTTCGCCTCGTCACCTAACCGCAACGGTCCAGGCGGGCGGACGGTTCGGGTCACTCGAGGTAGATGCACTCCTCGGGGCAGTCCTCGGCGGCCTCCAGGACCGATTCGAGAAGCGAGTCGGCGAACTCGACGGCGGTGCGGCCCGGCACTGCTCGCCCGGCTGGGTCGACGACGCGGGCGATGCCGTCGGACGCGATGGTGAACACCTCCGGGCACGCCTGCTGGCAGAGAGCCACGCCGGTGCACAGGTCGGGATCGATCCATACCTTCACGGAATTCCTCCTGGTTGTCTCGCGACGATCGGACGTCGACGCTCCTGGAGGACACGTCGCCACACGAACATAAGGTTTGGTGTCGCGCCCGGTTACCCGGTTTGTACCCACTGCGTACCCAGACACCCTCGTTTTCTCCTGCCGATGGCCCCGTTTCTGCCCGCATGTCCCCTCCCAGCGGGTTAGTATGGGCCCACGCACGCTGGTCGCAGGGGTGACGGCCCTTACGTGCAGGACAGCGGAGGACTTCGTATGCGCACCATCCCCGACTCGATCGTTGTCGGTATCGGTAAAGGCGGAAGCTGCAAGACCACCCTGGCCACCCAGTTGAGTGGCATCTGGGCGTCGGAGGGCAAGCGGGTCCTGCTCGCCGATCTCGACATGCAGGCCTCGGCGACCAAGGTCGTCGGGCTCGATCCGGATCAGCACGGCGCCGGTCGGCACCTGATGGATTCGATCATGTACGGCGACGATCTGGTCACCGTGAAAGCCCGCGACAACCTCGACGTGATCGTCGCCGGGCGCCACACCAAGACGTTGTCCAATCATCTCGTCACCGCCAGCGGACCGGCCGAGGCGTTCGCCCTGCCGTTCGAGAAGTTGATGGCATCGGGTCGATTCGACCGGATCGTGTTCGATCTCCCGCCGTCGGGATCGTCCCGACTGGCCGACATGGCGATGCAGACCGGCAAGTATCTCCTGGTACCGACCAGTGCCGGGGTTGACAACATCGATGGTCTTCGGGTGCTGGCCGGCGAACTCGACGAGCTGGAATCGGAGATCCTGCTCCTTGGCGTGGTGTTGATGAAGATCTCAGCCGGTGCAACCCGGATGCGGGCCGATGCACAACGCGATGTGGCGCAGATCCTGGCCGGCGTGGCCGATCCCTTCCAGACCATCATTCGAGAGGCCGGGGCCGCCTACGACGACTCCCGCAAGGCAGGCTTGTTTCTCCACGAGTACGCCGAGTGGGCATCGACGATCTCGGTGCGAAACCAGATCCAGGGGAGGATAAAGATTCCAACGAATCTCTCGGATCTGGCACGCGAGTTCTACTCGCTAGCCGATGAGGTCGACGATCGTATCGCCCTGGCCGAGCGGCTGTTGGAGGGACGGCAATGAGTGACAAGACGCTGGGACGGGCCCGAGGCCTGAATTCGATCGCCGACCCCTCCGATTTCAAAGGTGCCCGAGGCCGTAGGCGTTCCACCCTGAGCGGGTCCGAGGTGGGCGCTGATGAGCAGGCGAGATCAGACGACGGCGCCGCGGCGGCGACGGTCGCCCCACGGGTCGCCGAGGTGCCGGTGACACCACACCGGGCGGTGATTCCCGGGGTTCAACGAACGCGACGGGAGCTGTCGGTGCCGATTCCGATTGCGGAGGCTGTCGACAAGACCGGTATCAATCCTGCCGACGTCGTGATGTCCGCCTACCGGAAACAAGGCGATGCGGTGTATGCCGGTACCGGCGGCCGACTGGTCTCGCGGGGACGGCGGAGGCTTCGGCTGTCGATTTCCGATGCGGAATTCGACAAGCTCACCCGCCTCGGTCAGGCGAGAGGCTGGAACCGATCCGAGACGGTGGCCGTGCTGCTGGCACTCGAGCTTCTGCCATCGGAAACCATCACCGACTGACCCCGAAACATCGCCGATCCTCCCCGGCATATCACCCATCCGTACCCGATGTGTACCCATATGTGGCCCACGGGTGGGTTTGATGATGGGATGTTTCGTCACAGATCGGGGAACGGGGTCCGCGGTGGTGACTCCGACCCGGGCTGTCTGATCCGACGGACCGCGCCGTCCTGGTGTCGAGGTGGCCCTCGAGGCCGCCTTCTCGTCGGCGCCGAAAGACCGGCCATCCGATGATCATCCGCCGGATATACCCGACCTGCCCTATCCTTTACCCCTTTTGTACCCATTCCGCCCCGTTTCCGGGCACAGCCAGGTGTGGAGCGGGTGCCTTCGGGTTGTGTCGCCCTCTGTCGACCGTCGATCGGTCACGAAGCCGGCCCCTCGATCAGGTCCGCCCCGGAGGCCAAAGGCGCCACAGCGCCCGTACAGGCCATTCCAGGCCCGTCAACTCACCGAGAGACGGTCGACCACCGCTCATGAGCACAGACAGGGCCTGGAGGACCCACAGGACGATCTCCGACGAGATCATCCGTGCATCAGCTGGGCGCTGCCTCCGCCCCGCAATCCTCCGCTCCGCAATCCTCCGCCCCGCAGTCCTCCGCTCGGCAATCCGAACCTTCGCCTCCGTCGCTTCCACGTCCACGGCCACGCCCCAGAGTGCTCAGCCAATCATTGACGACCCTGTGTTCACTCCCCTTGCCACCCGTTTCAACCCATCTATACCCACTCTCCACCCGTTTCTTGCCCATAAACACCCCATTAGGCCCCCGAACATCCCTGCAAACGGGGGTAAACGAGGGCCATCTCGGTAGGAGCCGGGGTGTTCGCCGGTAGATCCGAGCCATTCCGGGGTTCCGCCGCCACCCTGTGCCGGCTCCCTTTCGACGTCCCAACCCTGCGACCGGGGATCGTCAAGATCGTTGTCCTCTCACCCACAGCCTGTGTAAATCCTTGT
>JAOTVU010000030.1 GCA_029863385.1 Acidimicrobiia bacterium | reverse complement strand
CGTTGTTTTGGGTGGCCCCAGCGTCGTTGTTGTTCGCTTCGGATCTTGGCTCGATGTCGCCGTTCGGCGTCGAGGAGTTCGGGATCGCGGGTGTGGGCGTTCCGCCACCGCAGGTAGCCCCGGATGGCTTTGGTCAGCGCCGGGTGATCGCCGTAGTCGCTGTTGGCCACTACGAACTGGCGAAGCGGCCCGAAGTGGGCCTCGATCGGATTCGCCCATGACGCATAAGTGGGGGTGAACACCAACTCGACGTTGTTGGCTGCGCACCATTCACGGATCATTGGACCCCGGTGATGGTTCAGGTTGTCCAAGATCACATAGATCCATTCACCATCATCGAGACGAGCCCGGATTGCTTTCAACGCCCGGAGGGTCGGCTTCCAGCCCTTGCGGCGTTCGATCCGACCGAACAGGTGGTCCTCGCCGATCGAGTAGCAGGCAAAGAACTGCCGGGACCCGTGCGGCTTGTGGTAGTTGGCCCGCAACCGCTGAGGGCGACCCTTGGGCGCCCACCCGGAGCCGCCCACTGGTTTGATTGTCAACGGCCCGAACTCGTCGAACGCGAACGTCCGGTCTCTGGCGTGTTCCAGACACCACTCGATCCGAGCCAGTTTCTGTTCTTTCAATGGATCCGGCGATTCCTTCCAGGTTTTGGTGCGCTGGAACGTGATCCCCTCAGCGTCCAAGATCTGGCGGAGGCGTTCCCGACCGATCTGGACCCGGCGACCCTTCTTGGTGGCCAGGTAGTCGACCAGCTTGCGGAGCGACCAATGGGTGAACGGGCGACCCAGTTTCTCGGGTCGGGTCTTGGCCGTCTTGACGATGAGCTCACGGTCTTTCGTCGTGATCAGGCGGGGACGGCCACCCGCCCACTGAGGGTCCAACGATCGCATCCCCAAATCGTTGAACCGGTGGATCATCTCCCTTACCCGGTCTGGTGAGGTCTGCACCAACCGGGCGATCGTCGCCACATCGTTACCACCGGCCGAGGCCAGCACCACCATTGCTCGCCGCCAGCGCACGATCGATCGGTCGGACTTACCGCCCCGACGCACGATCCGTTGCAACTCGCGGCCCTCAGCATCGTTCAATCGACGCACACGCACACGTTCTGCCATCCCCACATCAAAACAGGCCCAGCAACCCGAGTGGTGGACGCGACCCTCAAACCACTGTGGTCAGGGCACTAGATGCATCACATCCGCGGATCCCGGGCCCCAGGGGTGCGGCGCGCACACCAGAAACAGACAGATCCGCGCCTACGTGAGTTACACAGTCAATGTGCAAACAAGTGTGCAATCGAAGTGCGATCGTCCATCAGTTCCGGCCAGATCGCAGATTGCCGCTGCAAGACGAAACCCCGCTGCTGGAGCGGGGTTTTCGGGGGTGTGGAGCTAAGGAGAATTGAACTCCTGACCTCTTCCATGCCATGGAAGCGCTCTACCAACTGAGCTATAGCCCCGTGTTTGGTGCGACGGTCAGTTTAGCGCGCCCGTAAGGGATCGCACCCGGATTTAGCTGACAACTCAGCTCTCGGACAGTCGGGTTCGGAGCTCCACCGCGACTTCCGGTCCGACGAGCGCCCGGAGCTCCTCGAACAGCGATTCGACGACCGGTGTGTCGCCCACGAATGCGCTCGGTTCCGCCGATCGATCGGTGCAACACCAGGCAACACAATCGTCGCCCCAGTCGTCGGCTCGCCACGCTCGGAGGTGGCGGACCTCATTGCCATCGACGTCAACCTTCAACGGCAACTGCCAGCAGATCGCCGGCTTCCAGTCGATGGGCGAGTCGCCCTCGTCGACCGCCGCCAGATGCAGCGCACAGCCCGCTCCCCCATCGAAGCCCGGCCGGTTGAGAAAGATGCAGGCGCCATCGATCACCCGGGTCGCCCGCCGATCGCCGGTTAGCACGCCACCCGACGACGCCTGCGCCGCGAACTGGAAGCGGACGGGGTCGAGTGTTAGACCGAGCGCCTCGACTGTGGCCGCCTCCTCGTCGAGCAGTTCAGCGCCGACCGAACAGCATCCCTGCCCCAGCGCCTCGGCCCGTTCCGGCAGGATCCCCTGACAGCCCTCGCCCCAGATGCACCGCCAGTTCGACCGCAGGAAGTCGACGTCAATGTCCCACACCGTGCCGTCGACCGGGTCGACGTACCGTTCAGCGGTTTCCGCTGGGCTGTCAGCATCCGAACGTTCGACCATGTCAACGTCACGGTAGCAGCCCTCGTAACTCCACCTCGTGGGCCGCGTCGGTTCTACGATGCACAGCATGGAGCCCGCCGACGCGGCCGAGATGCGACGCTACAACCCGGCCGAGATCGAGCCACGCTGGCAGCAACGTTGGCGCAACGGCGGGCTGTGTAAGGTCGACAACGACGGCGACGGCCGGGTTCTCCGGTCCCCCATCAGGTTCGGCAGCAACACGATCGCCTACGAACGTCTTGTAGATCGCCACGGGTCCGATGCCGTTCGCCTCGCTATTCTGGCGACCAAGCGGCCGGCCGAGAACCTCGTCATCGAGGACTCCCCGTTGAACGGCTGTGAACGGTTCCTCCATCGCGTCTGGCGGCTGGCCGCCACCGACGAGGCCACGATCGATAGGATCGTCAACACCGTGCGGACCGGTCAGCCGATCGAAGCCGACCGGGCTGTCGAAACCGCAACCCACGTCCTGATCGACCGGGTGACCGGCAACTACGAGGGCGAGGAGTTCAACACCGCGGTGGCGGCGTTCATGGCGTTCACCAACACCCTCCACAGGTACGTCCAGTCCGACGAGGGTCCGCACGGACCGACGCTGGCCTTCGCCGTCGACTCCATGCTGCTGTTGATGGCTCCGGCCGTGCCCCACATCACAGCCGAGCTGTGGGCCATCCGCCACGACGGTGAGCGCATCCATACCAGGTCGTGGCCGAGCGCCGATCCCGACAAGCTGATCGTCTCCCCGGTGACGATGGTGGTTCAGGTCGACGGCCGAGTGCGGGACCGGGTCGAGGTGCCGACGGGGATCACCGCTGCCGACGCCGAGGCGCTGGCGATCGGCTCGAGGCGGGTTCAGGCGCAACTGGGAGGCCGAGAGCCGACAAGGATCATCGTCCTGGCTCCCAGGCTGGTCAACGTCGTGGTCTGAACGGCATCGCTGCCACCGACCGCTGAAATCCGTGCGCTCGACGCCCGGATTTCAGGGCCTATGGCGCACAGAACGGGTCAGGCCGACGGGCGCTCCGCTGCGACATCGAGCCGTGGGACGTCCTTCCAGAGGCGTTCCAGGTCGTAGTAGTCACGCGACTCATCGGTGAAGACGTGCACGACGAAGATACCGAAGTCCATCAGCACCCAGGTCCACGTGTCTCGCCCCTCGATCCGCACGGGCTTGGGACCACCGGCCTTGGTGAGTGCCTCCTCCACCGCCTCGACAATCGCTCGAACCTGGCGGTTGTTGCGACCGGAGGTGATGATGAACCAGTCGGTGATGGCCATGATCTCGCCGACGAAGAAGGCCTCGGTTCGTTGGCCGAGCTTGTCGTCGGCGGCATCGGCGGCGATTCTGACCCAGCGCCGAATCTCCAGGTCGTCAAACAGGTCGTCAGACACGACGTCCTCAACGTCTTCCGACACCGAACGGCCGATGTCATTGGTCTTCTCTGCGTTCAGCTCTCCGCTCCCGGAATCGACAACAGCCTTCGATTCTAGCGTTCCGGAAGCGTCCGGGACCATCGGATATCGGATCTGCCAGGGACCAGGGTCCCTGTCCGGGCGTTCTGGCAGGCCATACAGTGAGGCTATGGACGCCTCGGACGCCATCGCAATGTGGCTGGCCGAGGGCCACATCGACGACGAGCTCGCGGCCCGCCTCCGAGCATCGCTGGCCGAACGGGAGGAACCGGAGCGAGCCAATCGGCTCATCTGGCTCCTCGTGTCGATCGGTGCCGTGTTGATCGGCGGCGGACTGCTGTTGTTCATCGCCAGCCAGTGGGATCAGAGTTCCCCGAGCCGCCGGCTTGCGCTGCTTTTCGGAATCTACCTGATCATCGTGGCCGGGGCCGCCGTCGCCGAGCGACAGCGTCTCGACATCACCGCCCGTGGCCTGTGGTTCCTCTCCTCGATCGCCGTCGGGGTGAACGTCTTTCTCGTCGGTCAGATCTTCAATCTGACCCTCAACTACTGGCAGGGCACCCTGCTGTGGCTGATTGCCACCCTCGTCATGGGGTGGGCGTCGCCCTCGTCGGCCCAGGGCTGGCTGGCCGTACCGCTCGGCCTGCTCACGCTTGGCTGGTTCAGCGTCCCGTCGTCCCGGTTCTTCGACCAGGGGGCGTTCTTGTTCGAACCGGCCGGTCTGCGGCCGTTACTACCACTCGTCGGTCTGGCCCTGGTCGGCGTTGCACTGCTACTCGCACCGACGTCGTTCTCGTGGCTGGCCCGACCCGCGGCGGTCTTCGGCGCCGTTCTGGTGGCGGTTCCGATCACGATCTCGACCTTCCATCCGGAGGCCTTCGGGTGGATCTTCGGGATCGAGCTGAGGCTGTTCCACGTCGTTGTCGGCCTCATCTGCATCGCCCTGGTTGCCCTGGCCTGGTGGAAACAGCCGCTCACACCGCTGGCGATCGGCTTCGCCGTGGTCGCCGTGCTCCTCGTTGCGCTGCTGCCTCAGGTGGAGGGAGAGAGGTTCGATGAGGCGACCGTTTCATGGTTGGCGCCGGCATTCGACGACTCGGAGGCGTTGTTCTTCCTCTACAACGCCGTCATCTTCGGGCTGGCCCTCGCCACGATCGTGGTCGGTCAGCACTACAAGATCCGGGCGCTGGTCAATGTCGGCTTCGCCATGGTCGCCGTGCTCCTGGTCGCCGTCTACATCGGCCGGCTCGCCGGCGCCCTTCCGACGTCGCTCGCCGTCATCCTCGGCGGCGTGCTGCTCGTCGGCGGGGCCATCTTCCTCGAACGAAAACGACGAGCCTTGACCGCCGAGGCTGCACCCTCCATGAGGGAGGTGGACCGGTGAGTCGGCGTCTCGCCATCGCGGTTGCGGTCGCCATCGTCGTCATGCTGATCGCGCTCGTTCCGCCGCTGTGGGTCCGGACGACCGGCACCGACGTTGCCCTTCCACTGGAACCGGTGGACCCGCTCTCGGTGTTCCGGGGCAACTATGTGGATCTGCGTTATGACGTCGATGCGCCGCCGGCCTTTCCCGTCGAGTTCGGTGAGACCGTCTACGTAACGTTCGACGCCGCATCCCGTCCAGCCGCGGTGATCGATGTTTCGGAATCGGTGCCATCACTCGATACCGGTGAGGTCTGCGTGCGGGCGCGCTTCGAGGAGTCCGACAGGTTGGGATTCCCCGAGCTGGAACAGTACTTCGTGACGGCCGACGAGGGTCGCCTGCTGGAACGTGAACTCGACAACATGGTCGGTATCGTCAGGGCCACGGATTCGTGCCGAGCCCTTCTGGTGGCCATCGAGCCCGAGTAGGCGCAGCCTTCGGATTCAGTCGGCGAGACGGAAATCGTTGCCGACCAGCAGGGTTACCGTGTCGCGCTCCTGCTCCGGATCGACGATCGGCTCCACGTTCAGCTCGGCGATGAGATCGTCGAACTGTTCGACGCCTCCGGCCAGGTCGGCCGGCTGGATGAGCTCGGTCGACCCCCCATCGAATTGCATTGCGTTGGCGATCTCCACGACCTCGATGCCGCGGCCGGCGAGCTGAGCCGCGATCGACCGGAGATCGGCGTCGCCACTCCGGTCGACCACCCGGATCTCGAGCCGATTCCCGGACGGGAAGGCCACGACGTCGCGCAGGAGTTCTTCAGCCGCAGCGCCGTCGATCACTGGGGCGTCGGGAGAATCAACGGCAGTTGGCAGCTCGACGATCTGCCCGGCTGCACCAACGGCTCGTATCGCCGACACCACGGGATGATCGGAGGCCGGCGGGTACTCGATCATCGCCGACCAGAACTGGCGGCGTCGGGGCATGACCGACGACAACGATCCGCCGTCGACCGGCCGGCCGAGAAACACCGCGGCGCCGGCCCCATCGACGGCCACCGGTCCCACGGCGAATGCCAGCTCGTCGGGCCCGTCATCGGCTTCGCCGGTTACATCGGCGGTCCTGGCGGTCGGAACCGGGTCCGGGTTGTCGAGGTCGTAGGTCGTGCCGGACAGAACCCTCGTCCAGACCGTTTCGTCGATCGTATGGATCGATGCCAGGTCGACGTTGAGGAGAGCCTCCAGCACAGAGCCTGCATCGGCCGCCGCCACGTCGGACAGCCGCGTCGGCGATGTGTCCAACTCGTCCGACCCTGCCGTCTGGGTGGCGGGGATCGACAGGTCTCCGGGTATCAACACGATGGTGCCACCGACCGGGCCCCGGTCGGCCCCCGATTCATCCTCCGATTCATCGTCGTCGGCGGGCACCTGACCGGCAGGCACGATGAGCGTTGCTCCACTGACTTCGCCGTCGACGACTTCGACGACGGCCGTGAGCGGCGTGGCGGAAACGAGCGCCGACCAACCGGGTTCCTCGATGGTCGGGCCCTCGACGAATGTGCCCGTATTCGACGACAGTAACGTGTGGTAGCCGCGGATCAGGATGAACGGGATGGCCATCGCCAGCACGAGTTCGAACGCGGCAAACACGAGCAAACGGGTTGTGGCGCGCTGATCAGGCGCAGTGATACGGGCGGCGGGCCATCTCACGGACCCCCACGATAGAGGCCCCACGACTCGATGTGCTCTATAACAGGGTTGGGGGTGAGAAACCGGATCGAGCGGTTCTGGGAGACCCGCCGGCGGAGCCCGGTGCCGGATATGTTCACGGCCGGAATCTCCACCAGCTCCCAGCTCCATCCCGTCGGCGGCTGGAAGTCGGCCCCCGGACGGTTCACGACGACGATGTCGGCTTGCGTTTTCAGCTTTTCGACGTTGTGCCAGGTGTCCAAACCGGCTGCGGCATCAGCTCCGACGATGATTCGCCACTCGGTTTTCGGGTGTTTTTCGGCCAACGCGTCTAAAGTAACAGAAGTGTAACTTGGCCCGCCGAGCCGCAGCTCGATGTCGGAAACGGCCAGCCCATCGGCGTCTCCAACGGCGTCTCGGGTCATGGTCAACCGCTTTTCCGCCGCTGTGATGGCTCGGATGCCAACCTTCTGCCAGGGCTCATTAGCAGGCACCAGGAGCACTCTGTCGAGGTCAAGCGCTCTCAGCACCTGATCTGCGACGATGAGATGACCAAGATGTGGCGGATCAAATGTGCCGCCGAGAATACCGATGCGCTCCCCGGTGTTAGTACCCATGAGAGATGTTTGCGTAGCGCGATTGAGCTAAAAATACACTCAATGTGACGTTTGTCACTTAACAGGAGCTCCGATTCGTACTAAAACAGATATTCGGGCGTCAACGCTCTAGACCCGCCCGGCCCAAAATCAGCACGGATACTTCAAACCGAACCGAAGCCGGAACCCGAGCGTATCAGCCCCCAGCAGGATTGTTGATTCCTGTTGACTCTCCCCGACCAAACTTCAAGTTGATAAAGAAGCACGCGCCATGAGTGATTCAGTAGGACAGTATTTAAACGAGATCGGCCTGGTTCCCCTCCTGACGGCGGACGAGGAACGTGAGTTGAGCCAGATCATCGAGAAGGGCCGAGACGCCCAGGAATTGATCGATGCCGGTGACAACTCCGCCGCCAACCGACGCGCCGTCCGAGCGGCCGCCCGAGCCAAGGACCGGTTCATCCGGGCCAACCTTCGCCTGGTGGTGAGCGTTGCCCGCCGCTACCCCCTCCCCCCCTCCATGGAGCTCCTGGATCTCATCCAGGAAGGCAACCTCGGTCTCGAGCACGCAGTCGACAAGTTCGACTGGCGCAAGGGATTCAAGTTCTCCACCTATGCCACGTTCTGGATTCGGCAGGCCATCGGTCGTGCCCTCGACCAGAAGGCCAGCCTGGTCCGCCTCCCCGGCGACCGCTCCGCCAGCCTCCGTGCCGCCCTGCGCCAGGTATCGGGCGACGGCGACGAGCTCGATGACGAGCACGCACGCCTCCACCGTCTGACCACCCCGACCTCCCTCGACCGGACCATCGGCGACGACGAGTCCAACGAGCTGGTCGACCTCCTCCCCGACTCAAACCCCGGCCCTGAGGTCGAGGTGATGGCCCGGGCCGAGGAAACGATGGTCACCGGCCTCCTCGAGGTCCTCGACCCCCGAGCCAAGTACGCCGTGGAGCAGCGATTCGGTCTCAACGACGGCCGCAAGCGCAGCTACCGCGAGGTCGGCGAGGAACTTGGTGTGACGGCCGAAGCCGCCCGTCGTCTGGTGAAGCGAGCGGTCAGCGCCGTTCGTGATCAGGCCGGCGATGTGATGAGCGACTTCGACGCCGCCTGAGAACCTTCCGATCCACATCGATCAGCAGTGGGAGCCGCCCGACGAGGCGGCTCCCACTCGTTTTTGCCGGCAGACGACGACGGTGACCGGCGACAGTGACATTTGTCGAAAATCGATTGCGATGGACTGATCGCGCAGCGAGACTGAACCCGTGACTTGGACACCCGAATCCTGGCGGCAGAAGCCGGCTGCACAACAGCCAAGCTGGCCCGACACCACCGAGTTGGAGCGAGTCGAGAAGGAGCTGGCCTCGGTGCCACCCCTCGTCTTCGCCGGCGAGGCCCGGGAGCTGCAGTCGTATCTGGGTCGGGTGGCCGAAGGCAAGGCCTTTCTCCTGCAGGCCGGCGACTGCGCCGAGTCGTTCGACGGTTTCAACGCCGTCGCCATCCGGGAGAAGCTCCGGGTCATCCTGCAGATGGCCGTGATCCTCACCTACTCCTCGGGCGTACCGGCGATCAAGGTCGGCCGAATCGCCGGGCAGTTCGCGAAACCCCGCTCCCGCCCCACGGAGACGATCGACGGCACCGAGCTGCCGTCGTTCCTCGGGCACATGGTCAACGACATGCCGTTCTCCGAGACCGACCGACGCCCGGCACCCGAGCGTCTGCTTCGCGCCTACAACCAGTCGGCGTCGACCCTCAACCTCCTCCGGGCCTTCACCAAGGGAGGTTTCGCCGACCTGCACCGAGTTCAGGCCTGGAATCAGGAGTTTGTGTCGAGCTCGAACGAGGGTCGGCGCTACATGAATCTGGCGTCGGAGATCACCCGGGCCCTCCAGTTCATGGAGGCCGCCGGTATCTCCTCCAGCCACCCAGAGATCCACGAAGCGGAGTTCTTCACCAGTCATGAGGCGTTGATCCTCCAATACGAGGAAGCCCTCACCCGGCTCGATTCGCTGACCGGCGAGTTCTACGACTGTTCCGCCCACATGCTCTGGATCGGTGAACGGACCCGCCAGCTCGACGGCGCCCACGTCGAGTTCCTTCGGGGGGTCAAGAATCCGGTCGGCTGCAAGATCGGGCCGACCGTCGAACCAGGAGAAATTCTTCAACTGTGCGAGCTCCTCAACCCGGAGCGGATCCCGGGCCGACTCACCTTCATCACCCGCATGGGTGCGCAGACCCTCGGCCAGAACCTTCCGCCTCTGCTCGAGGCGGTCAAGGACGCCGACCATCCGGTCGTCTGGACCTGCGACCCCATGCACGGCAACACGTTCACCTCGGAATCGGGCCACAAGACCCGCCACTTCGACGACGTGATGGCCGAAGTGAAGGCGTTCTTCAGCGCTCACCGCCAGGTCGGAACATGGCCCGGCGGTATCCACATCGAGTTGACCGGTGAGGACGTGACCGAATGCCTCGGGGGCGGTGAAGAGGTCCAGCCGAAGGATCTCGGTCGTCGCTACGAGACGATGTGCGACCCGCGGTTGAACGGCCGCCAATCTCTGGACCTGGCATTCCAGGTCGCCGAACTCATGGGCGGCTGAGCCGCGCTCAAAACGTCGCCAGGATCAGAACGATCAGGATCACGAGAGCCACGGCGACCACCGTGGGCGCGATCCACGACGGCCGATCGAGGTCCGCCTCCTCCGCCAGCTCACGTAGGTGATCGACCGACCGGGCGGCGGCGCCCTGCTCGGCCGGTTCCCCGGCCGCCTGGACGGACTCCCCCTCGACCTGCTTGTCGTCGACCTCGACTCGATCGTCTTCATCGAGCGCAGCGGCAACATCCTCGACTTCCTCGACATCCTCGACTTCCTCGACTTCCTCCGTCTCCGCAGCGGAGTCGACGTCCGAAGTTCCAGCGTCGGTGCTGTCGACCTCCTCGGCGGGCATCGGTTCATCGATCCGGTTGAAATCGTCGGTGGTGACGGCGCCGGTGTCCAGGTTGAGTTCGGCCGCGATGGCCTGCCAGACCACCTCGGGTGGCGTCACCAGCTGGAGACTGGGCGGCCCCTCGGTCATGATGTCGATGAGTCCGGCGTCGTCACCGTCGAGTCGGCTCTCGGCCAGATCCGCCTTGAGCTGATCGGTCCCTCGACGCAGGTTGGCTCGAATGGTGGCAACCGGTTGATCGAGCCTGCGGGCCAGTGAGTCGGCGTCGGACTCATCGAGGCCGGCCAGCACGACCTGGCGGCGCAGCTCCTCCATCCGGTGGAGCGAATCAGCGACGACGAGTCGGTCGACCGCCCCTTCGGCCTCGGGCGAGGCTTTCGAAACCCGGGCCCTTGCGCGGCGAACCAGCCAGTTGCGGACCGTTCCCAGCGACGGGTTGAAGTTCAGGCGGTCACGCCAGGCTTCGGCGAAAACCTGCTGGGTCAGTCGGTCGGCGGCGGCACCAACCAGCTCTTGGCTGATCGTATGGATGAACGCCCCGTGCTGCCGATACAAATCCGGCACCACCGAGACGTCGCCCACGACCAACCCGTCTTCAATTGTTGTGGGCACACCATGAGACTAAACCAACGGCTACCGAACCGGGAACATCAGAGTGAATTTCCCCGGTCACCTCACTGCGAGGGGCGGGAGCGACGTCAAACGAGGTTGTCGACGAACCGCTCGAGCTGTCGCAGGTTCCTGACCTCGAACACACCATCGCAGTAGGTGGCGTACTCGCCGACGATCGAATCTCCGGTGTTCCAGTAGGCCTTCGGTTCGGGGTTCAGCCAGAACAGCTTCCGGGCCTTACGCTGGATCTCCTTCGTGATCCAATTCTGGGAGGCGTGATAGTTGTTGCGCGCGTCACCCAGGATCATCACCGTGGTCTTGGGGCCGACGTCGTTCCCGTAGCGGTCCCAGAACACCTCGAGGGCGTGGCCGTAGTCGGAATGACCGTCGACCCAGATCACATCAGCCTCGGTGTTGACCCGATGAACCGCCTCGGTTATGTCGTCGACACCTTCGAAAAAGGACGTCACCTCGTCGAGCCCGTCGATGAACACAAAGGAACGGACCCGGCTGAACTGACTGGAGATGGCGTAGACCAGGTGAAGCGTGAAACGGGCGAAGGCCGCAACGGAACCGGAGATGTCGGCGATCACGAAGATCTCCGGCTTGGCCGGTTTGGGATGCCGGAACTTGGGTTCGACGGGCACTCCGCCGTAGCTGAGCGAATGGCGGACGGTATTGCGGAAGTCGAGCGCGCCGCGTCGCTTGTGGCGTCGCTTGCGCGCCAGCCGAACCGCCAGCTTGCGGGTCAGCGGGTAGATGGCCCGCCGGAGCATGACCATTTCCTCCCTGCTGGCATGCATGAAGTCGACGTCTTCCGGCAACGGCTTTCGCAGCGTCTTGGCCATGGCCTCGGCACCGCGGTCGGCCACCAACCGACGGCGGATCTCCGCCTCGATTTCTTTGCGCAGCTTGTCGATGCGGTCCTCGTACTCGTCCTTCTCTAGGCGCTCCTGAAGCGACGTCAGCTGCTGATCGGCATCCGAGCGACGTTGCTCCATCAGCCGGTCGAGTACGGAGTCGAGATCGAGATTGCGAAGGGTGCGATACAGATAATAGGTGCCGCCAACGGGCCGGCCCGGCTCCATACCGGCATAGCGTTTCACCGCCTGGCGGGCGATGGCCCGCATCAGCGCGTCGTCACCCTGGCGCAGCGCCTGGTAGAGCAGCTCGGCCAGTTCCTCGGGACTCAGCCCGTCGCCACCGCCCTGCCCGCCTTCGCCCTGCGGCTGTTCACCGGGATCGAAGTCGACATCGTCGTCGAACTCAACGGCGTCCCCGTCGAGCGCGTACTCGGGGCCTCGGAGCGAGAAGTACACCTCGAACAGGGTCTCGAAGGTACTCCAGTGGGCGTCGTTCTTGACCAGCGTGGCCGCCAACGCGTATTTGAAGGCCACCCGGTCTTCGATGTCGATGTGTTGCACCGCCTCGGCGGCGTCGATGTTCTCCGAGAGCGAGACCGGCAACCCGGCGTTGCGCAGCTCCACCACGAATCCTTCGAGCAGGTCGAAGAGCGGTCCGGCCGGGGGGCTGGCGGCTGCTTTGGTGGAGGTCACTGGGGCTCCAGCGTCAGGAGGCCTGGGAGGCCTCGAAGTGGGCGGCCGAGTTGGCGGTGAAGTCCTTGATGGCCTTCTCGATGTCGGACCGGTACTTGAGCAGCAGGTGGACGGTGTCGACCGCGTCGGACTCGTCGATGTTCTCGATGCCGAGCAGCACCAGGGTGCGAGCCCAGTCGAGGGTTTCCGAAATCGACGGGTGCTTCTTCAACTCGAGCTGACGGATGGAACGGACGATCCGGGCGACCTGGTCGGCCAGGTTCTCGGAGATCTCCGGCACCTTGGTGAGAACGATCTCCTTTTCCCGTTCCAGCGACGGGTAATCGAGGTGCAGAAACAGGCATCGACGCTTGAGCGCCTCGGACAGCTCACGGGTGTTGTTCGACGTGAGGAAGACAAGCGGAATCTGCTTGGCTTCGATCGTGCCGAGTTCCGGGATGGAGACCTGGTAGTCCGACAGAATCTCGAGCAGGAGCGCCTCGGTTTCGAGCTCGACACGGTCGACCTCGTCGATCAGGAGCACCACCGGATCATCGGCGGTGATGGCCTCGAGCAGCGGGCGGGGTAGAAGGAATTCGTCGGAGAAGATGTCGTCCTGGATCTCGGTCCATTCGGCGTCGCCTTCGGACGACTCGACCTGAATCCGCAGCAACTGCTTCTTGTAGTTCCACTCGTAGAGAGCCTTGGCCTCGTCGAGGCCCTCGTAGCACTGGAGGCGAATCAGCCGGGCGCCACTCATCTCGGCGATCGACTTGGCCAGCTGCGTCTTTCCCGTGCCGGCCGGGCCCTCGATGAGAACCGGCTTCTCCAATCGATCGGCCAGGAAGGCAACACCTGCGATCGAGTCGTCGGCCAGATAGTCGACGCTCCGCAGCCCTTCCCGAACGACATCGATGGAGTCAAAACGATGAGTCATACCAGAACACGGTACAAGACCGGTTGATTAGACCGTCAAATTATTTCGGCGCAGGGAACGCCGTGGATCGAGACGACGTTTGGTGCGGGCTAAGCTGCTCGGGAGTGTGGAGCGTTACCCACACATTGCGCAGTACCACGTACAGAACGTTCGACGATTTCGAAGCAGCCGGATGGACAGAGGACTCACCAAAGCGGTCGAGCGGTTTTCCCGCCTCATAGGCCAGGCACTGAGGCAGGCCGCGAGCGGCACGACTGTCGACGCCGAGAAACTGGGCCGCGACAGCATCGTCGAGGCCTTCAACCTCACGGCGGCCTTCATAGACGTGGACGACCGGCACACCGACGACGAACTCTGGGCGATGGTTGCCGCGTTCGCCCACCACGATCTTCTGCCCGGCATGGTCACACCCGACTCCATTCGTCGAAACGACCTGGTCGAGGGCAAGCGGTCGTGGTTGGCGAAGCCGTCCGATCTGTTCGAAACCCTCCGTCAGGTCGACCTCAAACGAGGCACGTCGCTGGCCCGGCTCTACTACGACGAGGCGATGACCCTGGCCCACACGGTCGTGTCGCTCGATCAGTATCCGTCCGATGACGAGCTGCGGTCACTGGTCGAGTTCCAGCGCCTGCTGCTGGCTGCACTGCCGGGCGAACGATCGAAGGCTCCGACCACGGCGACCGAGGGCGAACCGTCGACGAAGGCGGCCGAAGGCGCTCCCGGAGACGAGGCCGCCGAGCCCGACGCGCCGGTCGAGCCGCCCGAACCGTTGGAGGATGTGCTGGCCGAACTGGACGACCTGATCGGGTTGGAGGAGGTCAAGGAGGAGGTGCGTCTCCTCTCGGCCCTGCTTCGTATCCAGAAGCTGCGTCAGGAACGAAACCTCCCGGTCGTCGACTCCAACAATCACCTGATTTTCAGCGGCAACCCCGGCACCGGCAAGACCACCGTCGGGCGCCTCTTGGCCCGCATCTACCGATCGCTCGGTGTCGTGGAGAAGGGCCAACTGGTCGAGGTCGACCGGGCCGGGCTGGTGGCCGGTTTCGTCGGCCAGACCGCCACGAAGGTCACCGAGGTGTTCGACAGGGCCGACGGCGGCGTGCTCCTCATCGACGAGGCCTACTCGCTCACCCGAGGGGGCGAGAAGGATTTCGGCCGGGAGGCCATCGACGCCGTGGTGAAAAACGTCGAAGACCGCCGGGATTCCATGGTCGTGATCCTGGCCGGGTACCCGAAGGAGATGGCGGATCTGGTCGCCACCAACCCCGGTTTCCAGAGCCGGTTTCCCAAGACGATCTACTTCCCCGACTACTCGAATGACGAGCTGGTGGCGATCCTCCTGCTGATCGCCGGCAACGGAACCTACGATCTGACCGACGAGGCCAAGGAGGCGGCGATGGTCTGGTTCGCGGCCCACGAACGCGGACACGGTTTCGGCAACGGCCGCCTGGCCCGCAACCTGTTCGAGGCGGCCGTGTCCCGTCACGCTCAGCGCCTGGTCGATGTCGACGAACCCTCCGACGAGCAGCTGACGACGCTCGAGGCGGCCGACATCGCCGCCGTTCCCACCGAAGCCGATCGGGAGGCCCGCCAGTCGGGCGAACACCGCGGGTTCCACGAACCATCGAATCAGGCTGCACTTTCAGGCGATATCGAGACACCGGGCGATGGCGACGGCCCCGGGGGCGACACGGCGGCGTGAGCCAGGAGACGTCAACCAGCGGGTCGAACCTCGTCGCCGCTGGGATCTTTCTCTCCCGTATCGCCGGCATCGTCCGCACCGTGGTGATCGGGGTCGTTCTCGGCTCCGGCGCCGCCGCCGACTCGTTCAGCTTCGCCATGCGGGTTCCGAACCTCCTGCAGAACCTTCTCGGCGAGGGTTCGCTGTCGGCCTCCTTCATTCCGGTCTACGCCCGGCTGGTCGAGGAAGGCGACGAGAAGCGGGCCAGTGCGCTGGCCGGCGCCGTGCTGTCCATCCTCGCTCTGGTGACGGCCACCATCGTCTTGATCGTGGTCCTGGCCGCTCGACCACTTGTCTGGCTGTTCACCGATTGGGAGTCGGATCCGGCCCGGTACGAGCTCACAATCGAGCTGTTCCGCATCACCACGGTCGGCATCGGGTTCCTCGTGATCTCGGCCTGGTGCCTGGGGGTGCTCAACAGCCACCGAAGCTTCTTCCTCTCCTACGCCGCCCCGGTTCTCTGGAACCTGGCTCAGATCATCGCCCTCGTCGTGGCTGCAGCGGCCGCTCTGTCGGTCGCCGACGGCGCCTTGCTCCTGGCGTGGGCGGTCGTCATCGGCGGACTGCTCCAGGTCGCCATCCAGCTTCCCCGGGTGCGAGGCTACGTGCCGTCGCTACGACCGACGCTCCGGCGTAGCCGTCTGGTCAACGACGTCATCCGACGATTCCTGCCGGCGGTGGGCGCCCGGGGCGTCGTGCAGGTTTCGAGCTTCGTCGACACGTTCTTTCTGACACTCCTCGTCGGCGGCGCAGCCTCCTTCTACTTGTACGCCCTCCCGCTCTACGTCACGCCGATCTCGCTCTTCGGTTTCAGCGTGGCCGCCGCCGAACTGGCGGAGATGTCACGGCGGTCTCAACAACTCAATGCGCTGGCCGCCCGGATCACTCCAGCGCTGCGGAAAACGGTGGTCCCGGCCGGGTTCATCACTGCCGCCTACCTGGCCGCAGGGCCGACCTGGACCGACGCGCTCTACGGCTGGATCTCCCGACTGCTCGGCCGCGGTCTGACCGATCCGGCCGGCATCCTCGTCATCGGCTATCTCCTCATGGCGATGGCCCTCGGCCTTCCCGCCGCCATCACCGCCCGGGTCACCCAGAACACGCTCTACAGCCTCGGTGACGTCAGGGGACCCGCCCGTATCGCGCTGGTCCGGGTGATCGTCAGCGTCGCCACAAGCTATCTCTTGATGTTGCAGCTGGACTGGTTGACGTTCGAGGCGACGTCGATCGTCGAGTTCGGCGCCTTTCCCCACTGGCCACTCTGGGAGCAGGTCCCGGAGTCGCGACGTGCACTTGCCGGCGTGACACCCCATCTTGGTGTCGTCGGCATCGGACTCGGATCGTCGATCGCATCATGGGTCGAATGGACGCTGCTCCGCGTTCGGCTTCGCAGCCGTCTCGGCAGCACAGGGGCCGGCGCCGTCTCGTCGAATTGGGGTCTCAACGTGTTCGTGGCAGCGATGGGCGCCGGAGCCGCCATGTTCATGACGACCCTGACGCCACTCCCCGCCCCCGTCGACGCGGTCCTGACCGCCCTGGTCGGGCTCGGTGTGTACGGATCATTGCTCTGGATTCAGGGGATCAGGCCCTCGTAAGTACTACGATCGTTGACATGATTAAGTTGATCCGTCGTTGGTGGAACTACATGGCTGCCAAGCTGTCCGGCGATTTCGAGGCCCGAGCCGATCCGAAGATCCAGCTCGAGCAGGCGATTCAGGAAGCGCAGAATCAGCACCGTCAGCTCAAGGAGCAGGCGGCCAACGTCATCGCCCACCAGAAGCAGACCGAAATCAAACTCAATCGGGTGATGGAGGACTACGAGAAGGTCGGTGCGAACGCCCGTCAGGCCGTGATGATGGCCGACGACGCCCAGAAACGGGGCGATCAGGAAAAGATGATGCAGTACACGCAGACCGCCGAGTCGTTCGCGAACCGCATGATCGCACTGGAGCGTGAGGTCGAGGATCTCAAGTCGCTCCACCTCCAGGCCTCGCAGGCGTCCGACCAGGCCAAGCAGGCCGTCAATCAGAACTCGGCCATGCTGCAGAAGAAGCTGGCCGAGCGTCAGAAGCTGCTGTCCCAACTCGATCAGGCCAAGATGCAGGAACAGCTCAACTCGGCCATGTCGTCGCTCACCGAGCAGGTCGGCCAGGACGTCCCGTCGTTCGAGGAGGTTCGCGACAAGGTCGAGCAACGCTACGCCAAGGCCAAAGGCGCAGCCGAACTGCAGGAGCACTCCGTCGAAGGGCGCATGCTCGAGGTCGAGCAGGCTTCACTGAACGTGGAAGCCCAGAGCCGGCTCAGCGAGATTCGGGCGCAGCTCGGGCTCGAGGAGG
The DNA here is from genome assembly GCA_029863385.1 of Acidimicrobiia bacterium. Classification (GTDB taxonomy): domain Bacteria; phylum Actinomycetota; class Acidimicrobiia; order Acidimicrobiales; family SZUA-35; genus JAHELU01. Next base: position 19,348 of record JAOTVU010000030.1, on the reverse strand, counting down.
CTCCAGTGGCGGCCGAGGTGCCGCTCGAACAGGCCCAGCCCGAGCCGCAAGCACAAGCCGCCGAGGGCGAGGCGTAACCACCACTCCCGCCTGGATGACGCCGGCAGGCTTCATCCTGATCGTGGACGGAGCGGAATTTCCACGAGGCGAAACTCAACGCAACCCGTTCCGGTGTCGATGATCGATTATGACACTGCTCCCATCGCGCGCTCGGTCATCACCGAATCCCGGTGCTGAAGAGTGCGACGTCGAGGGATATCCAGACAGCGGGCCCCGCTACCGGCTGAGTGCCGTCGTGCTAGTCCTCGCCCTCATCCCACTGCTCGCTGCGGGGGTTCTCGTCCTGCTCGAGGCGAATCGCGCCCGCGCCGAGAAGAGCGATGTCGAAGTGGTTGCCGAATATGTCACCCGCCTGGTCCTGCTCACCGATCTCCGGATCTCGCTGCTCGACGAGCGGAACCTGCGTATTGCGGCGCAATCGCTCAACGCGGTCCGGCCCGACTCGTCCGCGATCGGCGCGACCGACATCGAGGAGGAGCTGGCCGTGTCCAGGGAACGGGTCGACCACCTCGTCGCCACCCTCCAGCTGCCCGATATCGCGGATCAGGTCGAGAGGGTGCGGAGCAGCCCGGATCCGGCGACGACCGACACGATTGGGGCGTACGGCACTGTCGAATCGTTGGTGGCAGGCGAGAGCGACCTCGTCATGAACCGGCTCATAACCAACGGTGGTGACGTCAAGAACGGCGGCCGTTTGATCACCGCCATCCGAATCCTCGAAGCGACAACGACGGCCCGTCAGGCTCTCTCGGCCGAGATGAACCACCTCTACACTCTCCAGTCCACAGGGCAGAGCGCGCTGGGTGACAAACTCGACGGGCTCATTATCGAGCAGAGCACCCGACGACGGGCTCTCGATGACATCCAACGGATCGGACCGGCGGGATCGTCGGTCGCTTCCACGCTCGAGATCATGCATCGTTCACCCGATATCGAGATCTACGAGAACTCGACGGCCCAACTGCTGGTGGTCGCCTTCGACACTGACGGCGTGCCAGGATCGCAGGAGGCGGTCGTTGAGCTGGCGAACGACACCCTACGAGTCACGTCGGCCACCACCGATTTGTACCTGGGGCTGGTCAACAGCGCAGGCGTCGATGCGCTCAACGCCAGCGCCTCGCTGCAGGCGGATGCGGTGCGCCGCGATCAGCGAGCGCTCAGCCTGCTGACCATTCTGATCCTCAGCACCACGCTGTTGGCCTGGTTCGCCTACCGATCGCTGCTGGCCCCCATCTCCAATCTCGCGTTACGAGCTCAGCAGGTTCGTGACGGTCACACGGATGCCGATCCGGTGCCCTCAACCGGCCCGGTCGAGGTTCGCCAGGCCATTTCAGCCATCAACGAGGCGGCCGATCAGTTGAAACTGGCCGAGCGGCAGGCGACGGCTCTGGCCTCCGGCGATCTCGGGCATTCGTCGTTGGGTCAACCCATTCTGGGCGCACTGGGTGCGTCGCTTCAGCAGGCGGTGCGAACGTTGGCGTCCTCCCTGGCCGAACGGGAGGCGTTCCGGCGCCGTATGACCTACGAGGCAACGCACGACGGTCTGACCCAGCTCGCCAATCGGCGGGCCGCCATGGCCCGGCTGGAACAGGGGTTGGCTCGAACCGAGCGGACCGGTACCACTCTGGCCGTGCTGCTGTTCGACCTCGACTGGTTCAAGGACATCAACGACCATCGAGGCCACCCGGCCGGGGATCTGGTCCTTCAGATCATCGCTCGCCGGTTGTCGGCAAATGCTCGAGCGGGCGATCATGTCGGCCGCCTCGGTGGCGACGAGTTCGTCGTGATCGCCGAGCCGGTCGAGGACGCCGAAGGGGCATTCGACCTGGCCGAGCGGATCAGCGAGGTGATCCAGCAGCCGATGGTCATCGACGGAGCGTCGTTGACCGTCGGCGTCAGCGTCGGCATCGCGTTGAGCGCAGGTACCGGCGTCGATGCGGTCGACCTGCTGCACGATGCGGATCTGGCCGTCGATCAGGTCAAACAACAAGGCAAGGGTGGGATCGAGTTCTGCACGACCGAACTCCGGGCGTCGATGGCGGCAAAGGCCGACTTCGACCAGGCCATCAGGAAGGCGATCGCCGACGACGAGTTCGTCCTCCACTACCAGCCCCTCATCGATCCCCGATCCGGTCGCTGTAAAGGTGTCGAATCGCTGATCCGCTGGGAGCGGCCGGGAATCGGTCTCGAACCTCCTGCGGCATTCATTCCGGATGCCGAGGAGAGCGACCTGATCATGGAGATCGACAACTGGGTGCTGAGGGCCGCCGCCGAACAGCTCGTCAAGTGGGAGGCCGCCCGTATCAACGACGGATTTACGATCGGAGTCAACATCTCGGGCCGTCACCTGAATTCTCCGTCGTTCGTGCAGGAGGTGCTCCAACCGTTCCACGAGTACGGCATCGATCCCGGGAGGCTCGTGATCGAAATCACCGAGAGCTCGCTGCTCGACGACCTTCCGTCCGCCGCAGGCAAGCTGACGATGCTGCAGTCCAAGGGCGTCAAGGTCGCCATCGACGACTTCGGAACCGGTTTCACCTCGCTGGCCCACCTCAAGAGCCTCCCGATGGACATACTAAAGATCGACCGCTCCTTCACCAAGGACGAATCATCGACATCGCTCGTCAAACTGATTGTCGACATCGGACATCTTCTCGGTGTTGCGGTGGTGGCCGAGGGAATCGAGACCGACGACCAAGCCGACCGGCTGGCCAGAACCGGAGCCGATTTACTGCAGGGGTATCTCTTCGGGCGGCCGGCCCCGGCATCGGAGTCGATCTGGCTCGGCCTGGCGGGCCCGGCGCCGGCCGCAATCCGGCAATCCTGAGCGCCGAGGCCGAGTCAGGACGGTAGCATCACCAGGTCGTCGCGGTGAATGACCTCCTCGGGGAGGTCCGACGGAAACACATCGCTGGTCGAACCTGCGTGCGCACCGATCTGCTGGCTGTCCCAGCGGGTCAAGCCCTTGGCGAAAAGATTGCCCCGCTCGTCGAACACCTCGACGGCGGCGTCGGCCGGGAACTCGCCGTCGGCCTTTATGATGCCGGCCGCCAGCAGTGACCGGCGCTCGTTCTCGATGGCTCGGCGGGCACCACCGTCGACGATGATACGACCTGATGCCGGCAGCGCGAACGCGATCCACAGCTTGCGGGCCGGGAGCCGTTGTTTGTGGGCTCGGAACACCGTCCCGACTCCCGGTTCCCCGGAAACGGCATCGAGCAGCACGTTGGGGCGATCCGACTGGGCGATCGTCGTCTCGACACCCGACCAGGCCGCGATCTTCGCGGCCGCCAACTTCGATGCCATGCCGCCCCGGCCCAGCGAACTACCGGGACCGCCTACGACCCGCTCCAGGTGCTGGTCGATCTCGATTACCTCCTCGATCAGTGATGCGTTCTCGTCGTGACGAGGATCGGCGGTGAAGACGCCGGCGGTGTCGGTGAGAAGCACCAGCCGGTCGGCGTCGATCAGATGAGCCACGAGTGCCGCCAAACGGTCGTTGTCGCCGAAGCGAATCTCGTCGTCGGCGACGGCGTCGTTCTCGTTGATCACGGGTACCACACCAGCCTCGAGCAGCGCCTGAAGCGTGCCCCGGCTCTTCAGATACCGGTTGCGGTACCACATGTCGGTCGGCGCCAGCAGCACCTGACCGGCGGTCAGACCATTCGACGCCAAGTGGCCCTTGTAGGTGGCCATGAGCGCGATCTGGCCAACGGCGGAGGCCGCACGAAGCTTCTCGGCCTCCTTCGGACGGTTCGCGGCGTTGTAGCCCAGCGGAGCCAGACCGGCGCTCACCGCGGCGCTCGTCACCACTACGGTCTTGTGGCCCAGACTGTTGAGTTCGGCCACCTCAGCGCAGATCTTGGCCACGGCTCGGTGTTCGATCTCGCCGGTCACGGTCGTGAGGGAGGACGATCCGATCTTGGCTACTACTTTCACATGTCCTCTTCGTATTCGAAAGCGAACTCTCCGATCCGAACTTCGTCGCCGTTTCGGAGGCCTGCTCGTTTCAACGCTTTGTCGACACCTAGCTTTTTCAACCGATTCCGAGCGTAGTCGAGGGCGCCCACGTCCGTCAGGTCCGACAGGGCGACCGCCCGTTCCGCTGCCCGGCCGACGATGCGCCAGGCACCGTCGTCGTCACGAACCAGCTCCACGCCGACGGCCTCCGGACGGTGGATGACGAATCCCTCCCGTTGGGGCTCAGCGGCTCTGGCCTCCTGCACCAGTTCCAGCAGACGCCATTTGAATTGGTCGATGCCCTGGTTCGTGGCCGACGATATGACCATGTCGACGGGCGCGTCACGGCCCCAGTCATCGGCCGTCAACACGTCGGCCTTCGAGCCGACCACGATGCTCGGCCGTTCCAGAAGCGAAGGCTGATAGTTGCCAAGTTCCTTGTGGAGGACCTCCAGCTGTTCGGCCGGGCTGGCACCGTCGATCGAGCTGAGGTCGAGGAGATAGACGAGCACCCTGGCTCGTTCGATGTGGCGGAGGAATCGGTCGCCGAGACCGGCGCCCTCGCTCGCCCCCTCGATGAGACCGGGCAAATCGGCGACCACGAACTCGGATTCACCGACGACCACAACACCGAGATTCGGTTCGAGGGTGGTGAACGGGTAGTCGGCGATCTTGGGTTTGGCGCGGGAGATGACCGAGATCAACGTGCTCTTGCCTGCGGACGGAAAGCCGACGAGTGCCACGTCGGCCATCAGCTTCAGTTCGAGCCGGTACCACGTGTCGGAACACACCTCGCCCTGTTCGGCGAACTTCGGCGCTCGACGGCGGTTCGACAGGAACCGTGCATTGCCCCGGCCACCGCGACCGCCGGGACCGGCCAACCATCGATCACCGTGGCTGACGAGATCGGCGAGGATTTCACCGGTCTCGTGGTCCTTCACCGTGGTCCCCTCGGGAACCGGCACGATCAGGTCTTTGCCCCGCTTGCCATGCCTTTTGGCGCCTTGGCCGTGAGTTCCGCTCTCGGCTATCCGGTGCGGGTAGTCACGAAAGGCCAGCAGCGACGAGACGTTGCGGTCGGCGACCAGCCAGACATCACCACCGTTGCCGCCGTCACCACCGTCGGGTCCGCCGTAAGCGACGTGAGCCTCCCGCCGAAACGAGACGCAGCCCGCGCCACCGTCACCACCGCGGACCGACAGGTTGCATTCGTCTACGAAGTTCGACATCGGGCCACCTCCCTGATCAGTCGGCACCCGACGCCGTCGGGGCGACCCGAAGCGACCGGAATCGACGAATCCGGCTGCGGGACCGCCTGCGGCCGAACGGTATCAGTCGGCGACGACGTCGACGAGTCGCCGGCCCTTGCGGAAACCGAACTTGACTCGACCTGGAGCGGTGGCGAACAGGGTGTCGTCGCCGCCCTTGGCCACGTTGTGGCCGGGATGAAACTTGGTGCCGCGCTGGCGAACGATGATGGAACCGGCGGTCAGCGCCTGGCCATCGTAGGCCTTGACGCCCAGCCGTTTGCTTTGAGAATCACGGCCGTTCCGTGTGGAACCGCCTCCCTTGGTCTTCGACATGGTCTCTCAGCCCTTCGTGATGCCCGTGATTTCGATCGTGGCGTAGGTCTGGCGGTGACCGTAGCGACGTCGATTGTTGGTCTTGGACTTGTAGGTGAATCCGTCGATCTTCGGCCCCTTCGTCTCTTCGACGATCCGGGCGGAAACCGACGCAGCCTTGAGCTGGTCGGGGGTGGCCAGGACCTGGTCACCGTCCACGAGCATCACCGGCCGCAGCTCGATGTCCGAGCCGACTTCACCGACTCGCTCGACCTGGATTCGCTGGCCCTCTTCTATCCGGTACTGCTTGCCACCGGTGGCTACGATTGCGTACATAACGGAACAATGCTACCGGGATGGGGCTAGGTTTCTTGCACGATCGGCAAGATTTCGATGCCTCGGCCGTCGCAATGCGGGCATTCCACCGACAGCGACTCGAGGAGACCCTCACCGATTCGTTTTCTGGTCATCTCGGCCAGCCCGAGGGCTGAGATGTCGAACACCTGGGTTCGGGTCTTGTCTCGGCTGAGCGCCCGGCGGAAGACCCGCATGACCTCGTCGCGGTTCTTCTTCGATTCCATGTCGACGAAATCGATGACGATGATACCGCCGATGTCGCGCAGCCTCAGTTGCTGGGCGATGGTCTCGGCCGCTTCCAGGTTGTTCTCGAAGACGGTGTCCTCGAGACTGGATGTGCCCACGTTCTTGCCGGTGTTGACATCGATGACGGTCAGCGCCTCGGTCGACTCGATGATCAACGATCCGCCCGACGGCAACCACACCTTCTTGTCGAGGGCCTTGTGCAGCTGCTCGTGCACGTGGAACCGTTCGAACACCGGCAAACGCTCGGCCTCGGGATCGTAGTGCTCGACGCGGTCGGCCAGGGCGGGCGTGATGGCCGAGACATAGTCGGAGACCTCCCTGTAGAGGTCCTGGTCGTCGAGGACGACACCGCGGTACTCCTTGTTGAACTCCTCCCGGATGACCCGGGTCGACATGTCAGGCTCCTGGTAAAGCAACGCCGGCGCCTTGGACCGGGCGGCCAGGGTCTCGATCTGTTTCCACTGGTCCAGGAGACCGGTGATGTCCCGCTCGATCTCGGCCGCGGTCACGTTCTCCGCGGCAGTGCGCACAATTAGACCGTGCTCCCGGGGGCGGACCTTGTCGAGAATCTGCCGCAACCGCTTGCGCTCGTTGTCGGGAAGGCGCTTCGAAATACCGTAGGTGGAGCTGTTGGGAACCAGGACGACAAACCGGCCGGGCAGCGACACCTCGGTCGTGAGACGGGCGCCCTTGTGGGCGATCGGATTCTTGGTGACCTGACAGAGGATCGACTGGCGGGCCTTGAGCATCTGTTCGATCTTCGGCTGGGAGGCGCTCGACCCGTCGAAGTCGTCCTTGTCGTACTGGACGTCACCCCGGTAGATCACGGCGTTCTTCGGCGTGCCTATGTCGACGAACGCCGCCTCCATACCGGGTAGCACGTTCTGAACTCGTCCGAGGTAGATGTTGCCGTGGATCTGAAAGACGTCGTCGGTCGGCCGGGACACGTAGTACTCGATCAGCGAGCGACCCTCGAGGACGGCGATATGGGTGGCGTCGACTTTTTTCGAGACCACCATCAGATAGCGGCCGACCGGTCGGCCCTTGCGAGACCGCCCACGACGACGCTGCAGTGTCTCCTCGTCGAGGTCCAGATCCCCAGCGGGGATGACGTGACCGACGGGTTCGGGCTTGGACGGCCGCCCGCGGTTGCGGCCCCTCCCCCGGCGGCGGGATCGACCGGAGCCCGAACCTGATGACGAGCTGCCGTCGGATTGGCCCTTTTGAACGCTGGATCGCCGGTTGTTCTGCGCTCCACTGCCATCGTTGCCGTCGCCATCGCGCTGGGAACGACTTCCGGAACCTTGATTGGTGGGGCCGTCTCCACCACCAGACTTGCGGCGGCGACGCCGACGGCGGGAATCGCCGCCCCCGGCGGTGCCGCCACCCGGCGATCCGGTGGATGCCGGGGCCGGGCGGGAATCGCCGATCTTTGGTTTTGGTGTCGACGGCGCAGTGGCTGCGGTTTTGGGAGAGCCGGAGGACGATTCCTTTACCGGCTCGCTGGTTGGGCGGTCAACGGGAGCCTGACTGCTCTCGGACGCTTCGGACATGTACGAACATCCCTTCTCATGAGGCACGTCTCAATTCGTGCCTGGTCGACGCGTCAGGTCTACTCACCGGTTCGCTCCGGATCCCGTCGACTTCAATCCATTGATGTGTTCGTCGAACTCGTCCCTCGATGAGACCTCCGTCCGGTTCGGGCGAATCGGGTCCGGCGGCCAGGCGGCCGAGAACCTCGATCAGTTCCGATGGACGTAGTGAAGTGCTCTCGTTGGACAGTTCGACTTCCAATTCTGTGCCGTGTGGTGGCAAGCCGTCTCTTGTCGGCGTTTCCCTGGCGGGAGTGCCCCTGGTGGGGCCGGCCACTCGAAGTGCGAGGATGGCCGGGCGGACGTCGGCGACGGCGGTCTTCCCCTTGCGGACCCGCTCCAGGAGCAGTTCCGGGGCATCCAGGGCGAGGGCCACTGCGGCCGTCACCCTGTCCGTCGGCACACCGAGAACCTCGATGCGCCAGGTGCAACTCGTGATTACCTGTTGTAGGGAGACCGCGCCCTGTTCCAACACCACGACTGCTTCGACGGTCAGGCCGTCGGGTAGGGCGTCGGTCAAGGCTGCGGCAAGGGACTCGACGTCGGGCATTTCGGTGACCTCGACATCGAGGTATTCGGCGTTCGACTCGTGACCGACACTGAGGGCCAGCCCGAAGCTGAGCTTCGGGCGCGGTGAGAACCCTTCGGAGTAGGCCATGGGGAGTCGAACAATTCGCATGGCCCGCTCGAAGAGGCGGGCCACATCTCGATGGCTGACAAAACGAATCTTGCCTGCCTTGGTGAATCGGATCCGGAGGCGGAGACGGGGTGGCGGACTCATGCCGACACCTCGGCGTGTTCGCCGATCCGGTTCTCGTTTCGATCTTCGGGGGCCGGACCGGGGCGAGACGGCAGCACGGTGACCGGCACCGCTCCCCCGGTGGTCAGATCCTGACCGGTGCCCTGGCTGCCACCGGCCGGCGGCGTGGCCGAGGCGACAACGTGCTCGATGCCGTAGCCGGTGCAGGCCCCGCAGTCATAGCACGGGGTCCAGCGGCAGTCCTCGAGGCCGACCTCGGCCAGGGCGTCCTGCCAGTCCTGCCACAGGAAGTCCTTGTGCAGTCCGGCCCACAGGTGATCCCAGGGCAGTACCTCGCCCTCGGTGCGATGGCGGTAGACGAAATCCTCGACACGCAGGCCGTTATCGGCCATGGCGGTGGTCCACCGTTCGATGTCGAAATGTTCGGACCATTCCTGGAACACGCCGCCGTTGCGCCACACCTGCTCGATGACCGGACCAAGGCGACGGTCGCCCCGGCTGGCGATCCCCTCGGCCAGGGTCGCCCTCGGATCATGCCATTTGAGCTGCACACCTCGCATTCTGCGGGTGGCGTCACGCAGCAGGTTGATCTTGCGCTGCAGCTCCTCGGCCGTGTTCTGGCCGAACCACTGGAACGGGGTGAATGGCTTGGGCACGAAACCGCCGACCGACACGGTGACGCTAGCCCGGTTGTTGTGCTTCTTTCCGATGGCGACACAGTTCTTGGCCAGCTCGGCGATGCCGGCCGTGTCCTCGTCCGTTTCCGACGGGAGCCCGATCAGGAAGTAGAGCTTGACCCGCTTCCAACCCTGGGAGAAGGCGGCGTCGACCGCCTGGTAGAGGTCCTCCTCACGGATCAGCTTGTTGATGATCTGACGCATCCGCCACGTGCCCGCTTCGGGGGCGAAGGTGAGACCACCACGCTTGGCCCGCTGCAGCTGGGCGGCGATGCCGACACCGAAGGCGTCGACCCGAAGTGACGGCAGTGAAACCGACACCGGTCCGCAGCCGGCCGCGTCGCCGTCGTTCATCAGGTCGGTGACGACCTCTTCGACATTGCTGAAGTCGGCCGTGGACAGCGAGGTGAGCGTCACCTCGTCATAGCCGGTGCGCCGCAGCCCCTCCCCGACCATGGTCCGAACCTGATCGGCCGGACGTTCACGCACCGGGCGGGTGATCATGCCGGCCTGACAGAAGCGGCAACCGCGGGTGCAACCGCGGAACACCTCGACGTTCAACCGATCGTGCACGACCTCTGTGAGCGGAACGAGCTGTTCCTTCGGGTACGGCCAGTCGGCCAGGTCGGCCACCGTCCGCTTCTCGATGAGCGTCGGCAGGCCCTCGACCAGAGGCTTGACGGCGGCCACTGTCGGGCCGTCGTAGGTCATCTCGTAGAGCGAGGGAACGTACACGGATTCGATCCGGGCCAGGTCCAGCAGCAGCGCTCGACGGTCGGCGAACTTGGCGGCCGGTCGCTCGGCCGTCGACGCCAGGTGGCGAACCATCACCTCGGTGATCTCGCCGACGACCTCCTCGCCGTCACCCAGCACGACGACGTCGACGAAGTCGGCGAGCGGCTCCGGGTTGTAGGTGCAGTGTCCGCCGACCATGATCAGCGGATCCCGTTCGGTGCGGTCGCGGCTGTGAATCGGCACGCCGGCCAGATCGATGCAGTTGAGCAGGTTCGTGTAGGTCAGCTCGGCCGAGAGATTGAAGGCGATGGCATCGAACTCGCCGGCCGGCGTGTGATGTTCGACGGAAAAGAGCGGCAGCTTCTCCTGACGCATGAGTTCCTCGAGGTCGACCCAGGGGGCGTACGACCGATCGGCACGGGCGTCGGGCCGCTCGTTGACGATCTCGTAGAGGATCTGCAGACCTTGGTTCGGCAGCCCGACTTCGTAGGTGTCGGGGTAGGTGAAACACCAACTGACCAACTCAGGGTCAGGAAACGTGGCCTTCGCGCCGTCTTCGCAACCGATATAGCGGGCTGGTTTCTGGACCCTCGGAAGGAGCGGCTCCAATTGTGGCCAAACGGACGTCATGGAGAGCAGAACACGTACATTCCGGCGGGGCATTTCAAACCAGGTATGGAGTTTCGACCGGCCGGCAGAGAACAAGAACTTCTTCTGTAACCCTATCGCAGTGTGTCCGCCCTTCGGGCGGACACCACGAGTTTCGCTCTGCGAAACTCGGTGACTCAGTGGACGCCTTGCGGCGGTTGCTGCGAGTTTGGGCCAAGCCCAAACTCGGTGTGCAGATCTCATCCCTTCGGGCGGAAACCACGAGTTTCGCTCTGCGAACCCGGTGACTCAGTCGACGCCGAGAGTGGCCCGGGTGTCTAGGCGAGAGCGGGGAAGAAGATGGCGATCTCGCGAGCGGCCGACTCGGCGGAATCCGAGCCGTGAACGAGATTCTCGGTCATGACGGTGCCGAGATCACCGCGAATCGTCCCGGGAGGAGCCTCGGCCGGGTTGGTCGGGCCCATCATCGTGCGGACGATGGCGTAGGTGTCATCCGGGCCCTCCACGACCGCCAAGAAAGCCGGGCTTCGGCTCATGAACGACACCAGTTCGCCATAGAACGGCTTCTCGGTGTGTTCGGCGTAATGGCGGGCCAGCGTGTCCTCGTCGAGCTGTCTGAGCTCCGCCGCCACCAGTTTCAGACCCTTGCGCTCGAAGCGGTCGAGGATCTGGCCGACACAGCCCCGCTCGACGGCATCGGGCTTGCAGATGATGAAAGTTCGATTCACGAATGGGGAGGCTACCGCTCGCCGGGACGCTCCCCACCGTGGAGCCATGGTCCGTTCGATCCATCTGGGCCGATGGACCCCGGTCTCCGAGATCGGTGGGCAAAAGCCCACGTTCTTTCAAGTACCCCCCCATCAGGGTCGATTTCGTTCACATGAACGCACGGCCAGAGCCAAGACGGGAACGGGGCGCGACCCTGGTGGAATACGCCCTCGTCTTTTCCCTCATCGTCCTCGGCTCCCTCTTTGCCATCGAGGAACTGACCGACACCTCGGGCAGCTATCTGTCCTCCACTGGAAACGACATCGGTACCCCTCGGGAACACATCGAAGACATGAGCGACGATCTCCCCGACCCACCGGTGTGGATCACCAACCCATGAGGATCGCCCTCCAGCCACGGACGGGCGTCCAAATCGACCGCCCGGTCGACAGGCGCCGTGAACGCGGTGCGGCGCTGGTCGAAGCCTCCTTGGTGACCGGGCTGTTTCTGATACTGGTCTTCTTCATCTTCGAGATGGGCTTCCTGTTCCGCGACTCGTTGACCACGAGCAACGCCAGCCGAGAGGCGGCCCGAGCAGCCAGCACGCTGGGCCGAGACCCCGATGCCGATTTCTACACGATTCGCACCGCCGAACACGGCCTCGAGGCCATCGGACTGCAGTCGCTGGACGTCCTCGTCGTCTTCAAGGCCAGCGGCCCGGGCGACACCGTCCCGACGGCCTGTCTGTCCGCGTCGCAAGCCGGACTGTGCAACCGCTACACCGCAATCGACTTCTTCGCCGAGAAGGAGGACACCGCCGGCAACCCGACCGGAAAGTTCGGGTGCGGCACCCTCGACCTCTACTGGTGCCCGACGACACGGGAAGCGCAAGCCTCGGTCGGACCCGACTACGTCGGCGTCTACGTCAGGACGAAACACGGCTACCTCACCGGAATGTTCGGCGCTCAAACCGATCTCGAGGCCACGACGATTCTTCGTATAGAACCGGATCAACGATGACAATCTCACCCTCAGGCTTGTCACGCAGGATCACCGGCCGCCGCTATCGACGGCTCGCGACCGGCGGTACCAACCGGTCACTGCGGGAGCGGGGCGCCGCCCTGGTCGAGTTCTCGCTTGTGACCCTCCTGCTCCTCACCCTCGGCATGGGCACCTACGAGATGGGGATGGCATGGAACGACGCACAGCTTGTGACCCAGGCCGCTCGGTCGGGCGCCCGGGTGGCGGCCCAGCTCGGCTCGGACACCCAGAGCGATCAACGGGTGCTCGAGGCGATCGACGCCGCCCTTGACGACGTCGACGCCGGGCTCGTGAGGATCGTGATCTACGATGCCGGCGCCCCCGACGGTTCGATGACCAGCAGCTGTGAGAGCGCCAATCACCCGGGCAGAAGCGGCCGGTGTTCGGTCTACCACCTCACCCACCTGACCGCCTTCAGCCAGGGATCCTGGGATCCGGTATCCCGCAACGACGAACTCACCAACGCCGACTATGTCGGTGTTACCATCGAGATCGACCGGCCACTGATGACCGGCTTTTTCGGAGCCAATCCCCTCCGGATGAGCGACACGGCCATTATGCGCATCGAGCCACGGTTCGGACCCTGAAGGTAGCGTCCGCCTACCGCCCGCCTCCGGGAGCCGTCTGAGAGCGCGCTTCGATCAGCGCCTCCCGAACCTCGGCGACCACGTAGAGGCTGCCGGTGACCAGGATCAAATCCTCTTCGGACGAGACGGCGGTGGCCCGGCTGAGCGCCTCCACCGGTGAGGCGATCACCTCGGTCGGCAGGCCGAGGGCCTCGGCCTCTGCAGCGATCAGATCCGCCGGTACGGCCCTGGTGGAGTCGGGTTGGGTGCAGATGACGAGATCGAAGTCGGCGGCGTCGAACGCCTCCAACATCTCGGTCACACCTTTCCCCTGGAGGATGCCGACGATGAGGACGCGGGAACCGGTCCGGGCGAACTCTCGGCTGAGGGTGGCGGTGACGGCGGCCGCCCCGTGCGGGTTGTGGGCGCCGTCGAGGATCAGGGTCGGGTTGTGGGCCAAAACCTCGAATCGGGCCGGCAGCTCGACGGCCGCCAGCGCGTTCTCGATGACCTCCCGTTCTACCGGTCGGTCGAAGAATGCTTCGAGGGCGGCGACGGCGGTGGCTGTGTTGGCCCCCTGATGGGCGCCGTGGAACGGGATGTAGAGCCCGTCGTAGGTGGCGCCGGGGGTTCGCAGGTCGATGACCCGACCGCCGACCGCCAGCTCGTTCGATTCGATCTCGAACTCGGCGCCGGCCTCCCAGATCGTGGCTGTCGGTTGCTCCGCCTCGAAGATCGGCCGCAGTTCAGCCATCGGCGAACCGAGGATGACATGGGAGTCGGGTTTGATGATGCCGGCCTTCTCCCGGGCCACCTCCTGCTGCCAGCCGGGACCGCCGGTGGTGTGGTCCTTGCCAACGTTGGTGATCACCGCAACGTCGGATTGGACGACGTTGGTGGCGTCGAACCGGCCGAGCAAACCAACCTCGACGACCGCAACGTCGACCGCCTGCTCGGCGAAGTGTACGAATGCGGCCGCGGTCAGCAGCTCGAATCGGCTCGGGTTGTGCTCCAGGAGCGGCTCGACGTCGGCCAGAAGGCCGATGATGCGGGCGAAATCGTCGTCGGAGATGTCGGTGCCATCCCAGACGATCCGTTCGTTGATGCGGGACAGGTTCGGGCTGGTGTACAAACCCACGGAGAGTCCGAGGTCCCCCAAAGCAGCAGCCATGATGCGAGCCGTCGAGCCCTTGCCGTTGGTGCCCGTGAGATGGATCGAGCGGTAGGCCTCGTGAGGCCTGCCCAGGGCGTCCATGAGTTCCAGCATCGGGGCCAGCGAGAGCCCGTCGACCTGACCGGCTGTCGGCATCGACGGAGGTGGATCGAGCGCACTGGTGAAGCGGGAGGCTCGGCCCCCCTCCAGGTTGGTGTGCTCGTCGAGGTAGGCCAGTGCGCCCTTGTAGTCCAACAGATGTCCCGACTGTTCGAATCGCCTTGTTGTGATCGCCGAGTCCAGGTCCAGCGGGTGCGGACCTGAGCCGATCAGGATGCGGCTCGACGCTCGGCGCGCTCGTCGTCGGCCCGTGGCATCAGGGTCGGGTTGACCCGCTCAAGCACGACCTGCGAGTCGATGACACAGCGCCCGACATCCTCCCGGCTCGGGATGTCGTACATCACATCGAGCAGGACCTCCTCCATGATGGCCCGCAGCCCTCGGGCGCCCGTACCACGCAGGAGGGCCTGCTCGGCGATCGCCTCGAGTGCCGACTCTTCGAACTCGAGCTCGACGTCTTCCATCTCGAAGAACTTCTGGAACTGCTTGGTGAGCGCGTTTTTGGGTTCGACCAGGATCTGTACCAGCGCATCCTGGGTGAGGCTGGTGACCGTGCCGACCACGGGCAGGCGACCAACGAACTCGGGAATCAAACCGAACTTGAGCAGATCCTCGGGTTTGACCTCGGCATAGAAGTCGTCGACCACGAGCTTTGCTTTGTCCTCACGGGTCACCTCGGTGCTGAAGCCGACCGACCGTGTGCCGAGGCGGCTCTCGATGATCTTGTCGATGCCGGCGAACGCACCGCCGCAGATGAAGAGGATGTTGGCGGTGTCGATCTGGATGAAATCCTGATGCGGGTGTTTGCGGCCACCCTGTGGCGGGACGGAGGCGACGGTTCCCTCGAGGATCTTCAGCAGCGCCTGCTGCACGCCCTCGCCCGACACGTCACGGGTGATCGACGGATTCTCGCTCTTGCGGGCGATCTTGTCGATCTCGTCGATGTAGATGATGCCGGTTTCGGCTCGCTTCACGTCGAAGTCGGCGGCCTGAATCAACTTGAGCAGGATGTTCTCGACGTCCTCACCCACGTAACCGGCCTCGGTCAGCGCCGTGGCATCGGCGATGGCGAACGGCACGTTGAGCATCCGGGCCAGCGTCTGAGCCAGGAGGGTCTTGCCGCAGCCCGTGGGGCCCATGAGCAGGATGTTGGATTTGGCCAGCTCGACCTCGGTGGCCGGACCCGATCCGTACTGGATCCGCTTGTAGTGGTTGTAGACGGCGACCGAGAGGATCTTCTTGGCGGTGTCCTGGCCAACGATGTAGTTGTCGAGGAACTCGCAGATCTCGCGCGGTTTGAGCAGCTCATCGAAGTTCAGCTCGGTACCTTCGGCCAGCTCCTCCTCGATGATCTCGTTGCAGAGGTCGATGCACTCGTCACAGATGTAGACGCCGGGGCCGGCGATCAACTTCTTGACCTGCTTCTGGGATTTTCCGCAGAACGAGCACTTGAGGAGCTCGCTACCTTCACCGAACTTGGCCACTGGATCCCCCTAGGACTCGACAGCCCTGATGGGCCCCGACGAGTCGACGGCGTTCCGCTCCGCGATTACCTCATCTATGATGCCGTATTCCTTGGCCTCTTGCGCAGTCATCACGAAATCGCGGTCGGTGTCCTTGGCGATCCGCTCGTGCGATTGACCGGTGTGGTAGACGAGGATGTCCTCCATACGCTGCTTGAGTCGCTCGATTTCCTTGGCGGCGATCTCGAGATCGGACACCTGACCCTGGGCCCCGGTGTAGGGCTGGTGGAGCAGGATGCGGGCGTTGGGCAGGGCCAGACGCTTGCCCGGAGCGCCACCGGCGAGCAGGATGGCTGCGGCCGAGGCGGCTTGGCCGAAGCAGATCGTGACCACGTCGGGTTTGATGTAGGTCATCGTGTCGTAGATGGCGAACATCCCCGTGACGTCGCCGCCGGGTGAGTTGATGTAAAGGCTGATGTCGCGGTCGGGGTTCTCCGACTCGAGGTGCAGCAGCTTGGCACAGACCAGGTTGGCCACTTCCTCCACGATCGGGGTGCCGAGAAAGATGATGTTGTCTTTCAGCAAGCTCGAGAACAGGTCTCGGGTAACGGGACCGCGTGGCGTGTCCTCGGTGATGTAGGGGACGGAGTAGGTCACTCTTCTTCTCTCGTTCTTCTGAACTTACTCTTCTTCTTGGTCATCGGATTCGTCCTCTGGAAGTTCTAGCGCATCGGCGGGGATGAGTTGGCCATCCTCGTCGATCACCTTGGTTTTGGTGATGAGCCAGTCCAGAGTCTTGCTCTTGAGCAGGTCGGCCCGCACCTGCGGGAGATGACCGTGCTCGATGAATTCGGCCTTCAGTTCGTCGGCCGAGCGGTCAAATTGGGTGGCCGCCTTCTCGAGCTCGGTGTCGATCTCGTCGTCGGAGACGGTGATCGCCTCCTGGATGGCGATGGCGCGTAGCGCCAGATCGAGCTTGGCCGACGACCGGGCGGCCTCGGTCAGCTCTGCGGTCATCGACTGGGGGTCCTGACCGCTGTACTCGAGGTACTGTTCGAAGGTGAGGCCCTGGGCCTGCAGCCGCATGCCGATGTCCTGGATACGGTTTTCGACCTCACCGGACACCATGGCCTCGGGAACGGACTCGTCATCGACCAGTCCGGAAATCGCCTCGGCGATCTTGTTGCGGCGGGCGGCCTGACCCTGGTAGATGCGGGACTGCTGCATCCGGGCCCGGTAGTCGTCGCGCAGGTCGGCCAGGGTGGCGAACTCGGATTTCTCGGCAACCCATTCATCGGTGGCCTCGGGCAGGACACTCTCCTGCACCGCGTTGACCTTGATGGTGAAGTGGAGGGGCTCCTCCTCGTCGGTGTCGTCGTCGTCCTCGTCGGTGCCGGTGTCGGGGTATTCGGCGGTGAAGTCGAGCTCGTCGCCGGCCGACGCGCCGACAAGCTGCTCGTCGATCTCGGGGATCCCGGTGGCGCCGGAGCCGACCTCGTAGGAGTAGTCGTCGGCCGTCATCCCGGGGACGGGATCACCGTGATGGGTGGCGGCGATGTCGATCGACACCCGATCGCCCTCGGCGGCAGGACGCTCAACGGTTTCGAGCTCCGAGAACTGACCTCGGAGACGGTCGACGGCCTCGTCGACGTCTTCCTCGGTGACATCGATGCGTGGTATCTCGACCTCGAGGCCTTCGTAGCCCTTGACTTCGATCGACGGTCGAATCTCGACCACGGCATCGAAGGTGACTCCGCCCGAGTCCATACCCTCGGTGATGTCGATCTCCGGCGGGGCGATGACATCGACCTCGTGCTCGATCACGGCCTTGGAGTAGTAGTCGGGCAGCGAGTGCCGGAAGGCCTCCTCGCGGGCGTAACCCTGACCGATTCGGGCCTCAAGCACCTTGCGGGGCGCCTTGCCGGGGCGGAAGCCGGGGAGACGAACATCTTTGGCCAGCCGACGGAAGGCGGCGTCGAGTTCCTTGTCGAACTCCGCTTCCTCTACTTCGACGACGACCTTGACCTTGTTGCCCTCGAGGGGCTCAACCGTGGATCTCACGTCATGAAGTGTAGCCACCGGCACTGACGTCCCGGCGGGGATTCGACCGCACGCGCCGACGGTCCGCCGCCTGTCGCCACTGGAGTATCGTGGCCTCATGAGCCCGGACGGAGCCACGGCACGTCGAGTGACACGACTGCTGGGATTGGGCGGTCTTCTTGTGGTGGCCTTGATCGCGGTCTGGATCGGCGCATCGATGCTCGTCTACTCGCCGACCTATGTCGGCAGAGTCCTCGAGATGCGGGAGTCGAGCCAGAGCGACTACCTGCACAACTTTCCGACACGGACACTCGACGCCTCGACCAACCCCTACGTCTACGAGGTGGCGCTCGAGCCCGACGCCGAAGCCCGTTTGCAGACGGTTTTCGGAACCGGCGATCTGCAGGACTTCATGGAATCGACCGGGACTCAGGCACTGATCGTCATCAAAGACGACGCTGTCGTTGTCGAGCGGTGCGCAAACGAGGCGCAACGTGACACCATGCTCACCTCGTTCTCCGTGGCCAAGTCGTTCGACTCGGCCCTCGTGGGTATCGCCATCGACGAGGGCTTCATCGGTGGCGTCGAGGATCCGATCACCGAGTACCTGCCGGAGCTGGCGGACGAGGAAACCCCGGGTTCGGCGATCAGCATCGCCGACCTCCTGTCGATGTCGTCGGGGCTCGAGTACTCCGAGATGCGGTGGGCGTTGTTCAACGGGGATGACCCGATCACGACCTTTCACCCCGACCAGCGGGAGGTTGCACTGGAGGCGGCGACCCGGGTCGTCGACCCTCCCGGCCGGTACTTCCTCTACAACAAGTACCACCCGCAGCTGTTGGGAATGATCCTCGAGCGCACGACGGGTTCGACCGTCACCGAGTACATGCAAACCCGACTGTGGGAGCCGATCGGCATGCAGTACGACGGTCAGTGGACGCTCGACAGTGAGACCAGCGGGTTCGAGAAGATGGAAGCCGGTCTCAACGCCCGGGCGATCGACTTCGCCAAGCTCGGGTCGCTCTACCTCGGCGGCGGGGAATGGAATGGATCGCAGGTGGTGCCCGCCGAGTGGGTGGAGGCATCGGTGTCGTTCGACCCCGAGCGGGACCAGGCGAGCCACTACCGCGACGATTTCGGTCGGTGGATCCATCAGGACGGAGGCGGCTGGTACGGCTACTTCTGGTACGGGCGCGCCCGCGACGGGTCCGAACCCGACTTCTTCGCCGAGGGTGACCATGGTCAGTTCGTCTACGTGTCGCCGTCGGCGGACACCGTGATCGTGCGGATGGG
This sequence comes from Acidimicrobiia bacterium, assembly GCA_029863385.1. Classification (GTDB taxonomy): domain Bacteria; phylum Actinomycetota; class Acidimicrobiia; order Acidimicrobiales; family SZUA-35; genus JAHELU01. The sequence goes on along the minus strand of JAOTVU010000030.1, from coordinate 406 downwards.
CACCGAGTTCGGCCTGTCGGGTGCGGAGTGGATCGACGCTTTCTACTCCTACTGCGGATCCTAGGTCCACCCGCCCATGGCCTCCGTCGGTTTACGGAACGTACTGTTCTTCCATCGCGGTGATTCGGCCGTCGTCGACGGTGAGCCAGACCCCCGGGGCGAAGTCACGGCCCGGTTGCTCGGCCAGCCAGGCCGAATAGCCGACGGTCTCGACGCTGGCCGGGTCACCCGGATTGGGAAGCCACGCCACCTCGGTCGACGGGTCGACCTCGAGTGTCCGCAGCTGCTCGTTGTCGTTGCGGATGTAGTAGTCGTTCGGCGGTGGGCTCTCCTCGCCGTCCTCGGAGGCTGCCTCTTCCGCCGCCCTTCCCGTGAACCAGCAGGCCAGGCCGCAGCCCAGTGTGCC
>JAOTVU010000172.1 GCA_029863385.1 Acidimicrobiia bacterium | reverse complement strand
GGGGTGTGCCGGTGGACGGGAAGACATCGAAGAACGGCGAGTCGTGGGCGATCGCCGCCTTGCCCTGGAACAGGCCGTCGACGATGGCCTGACGGTCCATGGCGATGGCCAGGGCCTTGCGGATCCGCTTGTCGGCGAATGGCCCCCTCGACGTGCGCAGGTGGATCTGGCGGTGTGCCGTCGAGGGATGTTCGATGATGTTGACATCGGGGTCGTCGATGAGCGATTCGCCGCCGGACACTGAGAACTGCGAGATCACATCGAGGTCGCCCGATGTGAACGCCGTGATCTGAGCAGCGAGATCATCGATGAACTGGAACTCGATGGTGTCGAGCGTCGGGCTGGGGCCCCAGTAGTTCGGGTTGCGCACGAGGGTCGCGCCCTTCACCCCGTCGTAGCTGTCGATGACGTATGCCCCCGTCGTCGGGATCTTGGCCGTCGCGAACGACGACGTGTCGGTGACGGACGCGGGAAGGATGAACGAGTTGTAGTTGTCGGACGACACGATGTAGGGAAAATTGCCCATCGGACCGTCGAGCGTGAACACCACCGTGGCGTCGTCGATCGCGGTGGTACCACCGGGCGAGAGCCGACCCACCTCGAACGCGGAGAGAGCGTTGGAGTTGTTGTCCGGGTTGACGAGCCGCTCCATGGTGGCGACGACGTCGGCCGCAGTCACCGGTGAGCCGTCACTGAACGTCGCCGCCGGGTTGAGCTTGAAGGTCCACACCGAACCGTCCTCGTTCGGTGACCACTCGGTGGCAAGCAGCGGGGAGAGCGAGAGATCGGGATTGGAGGTGAGCAGGGTCTGACCGACCGAGCTGAGGATCGTAAGGCCGTTCTGGTCGTTGATCAGGACCGGGTCGAGGTTGGCCGATGCGGCCGAGGGCGTTCCCGACCCGATGACCAGCGTGCCTCCCGGGGCCGGAGCCGCCGTATCGGGCGACGCGGTGGTTCCAGTGCTCTCATCGCCTGCGGTCGTGGGTGTGACACCGCCGTTGTCGTCTCCGCCGCACGCCGCGATGATCGCTCCCAGTACGGGGAGCGAGATGCCCACCACGGTGCCCTTGACCAGGAAGGCGCGACGCGACAGTCGGCCTCCGACGTACTCATCGATGACATGGTTGCCGATCGAACCTTGCGAGTACCTGACGGTATCGATGCTGCGTACACCATTCTGTTTTGCCATACCAACCCCCTACGGTCATTGTTAATAAGAGATTCTTGCACGAAATACCGCTCGTCGCGCACGTCTCGACGTCCCGACGGCAGTTCCGCTATTCTAAGGAGTCGGCCGGCCGAAACGCCGGCCGCGGCGCAGGCTGCTCCGCCTCGTCCGTCGGCGTCACAGCGTGCATAAGTACGCTGGCCAAGCTGGCCCAGGCAGTGGTCCTGAAACCGGCCAAGAAGGAGGAACCGCATGGTCGGCTCACGAGTTCTCCGGGATCTGGTCGACGTCCATCGGTACCCGATCGATCGTCCGGATTCCGACGGGTATCGGCGACTGGTGGAGCGGTGCCGCGGCGACCTCGCCGGTCGGGGCATGTACGAGCTCAGCGGCTTCCTCGATTCCGATGTGGTCGCCGAGACGGCAGCCGTGCTCGCTCCCCGGATGGCCTCGGAGTCGTCCGAGCAGCGGCGCGAGCACAACATCTATTTCCTCGATCATGTCGACGGCCTCGCACCCGATCATCCGGCGCTCACCCGGGTGCAGACGATCAACCACACGCTGTGCGCGGATCAGCTCGTCGATACCGTGCTCATCGATCTGTACGAATGGCCCCCGTTCCGGGAGTTCATCGCCGCCACGATGGAGATGCCCGTGCTGTACCTGATGGACGATCCGCTGGCCAGGGTCAATGTGCTGAGCTACCGGCCCGGTGAGGCATTGAACTGGCACTTCGACCGCTCCGTGTTCACCACCACACTCCTGCTCCAGGCCGCCGATGAGGGCGGCATCTTCGAGTACCGCCGTGAGCTGCGCACCGAGGACGACCCGTGCTATGACGCAGTCGGCCGGCTGATCAAGGGCGACGATCCCGAGGTCATCCAGGTGGCGGTCGAACCCGGCGCGTTGAACGTGTTCCGTGGACGCAATACGGCCCACCGGGTCACGACGGTGGAGGGCGACCGCGAGCGGATGGTGGCCGTGTTCTCGCTGTACCAGCAGCCGGGCGTCATGTTCAGCGACGACGAGAATCTGGGATTCTATGGGCGTACGGCGTCATGACCCCCGCTGGCATACGTCCGGTTGGTGAGGCGCTGCGACAGGCGGGTTCGGCGGCCGACGACGCCGGCTGGTCGATGCCGGAGAGCTTCTACACCGATCCCGCAGTTCTGGAACTCGAGCGCAAGCATCTCTTCGAGAAGGAGTGGATTTGCATCGGGCGCGTCGAGGAGCTGCCGAAGCCCGGGAGCTTCTTCACCTTTCAACTCTGCGACGAACCACTGGTGGCGGTTCGAGGTGAAGATCACCGGATCAGGGTGTTGTCGAACGTCTGCCGTCATCGCGGGGCGCTGCTCGCCTCGGGGTCCGGCAGCGGCTCGTACCTGTTGTGCCCCTACCACCAGTGGTCCTTCCATCTCGACGGCCGGCTGGCCCGTGCTCCCCGGATGGAAGCCCACACCGACTTCGATCAGTCCACCTGTCGGCTCCCGGAGTTCGTGACCGAGGAGTGGACCGGCTTCCTGTTCGTCTCACTCGCCCCGAACCCAGCGCCCTTGGCTCCCTTGCTCGAGCCCCTCGAGGCGATGATCCGGAACTACCACATGGAGGAGATGACCACCCGGTTCGTCGCCGACGAGGTGTGGCCGACGAACTGGAAGTGCTTCATCGAGAACTTCATGGAGGGCTACCATCTCACGCCACTCCACAGCGCCACGTTGCACAACGTCAACCCGACACGCCTCAGTCGTCACTTCCCGTCCGGCGAGGCCTATTTCGGGTACCTGTCCGGGTTCCCGCCAGACCTGCCACGCGTGCGAGGCCATCCGGATCTGACGGAGTCGGAGGTCCACGACTGTGTGATGTTCGCGATCCCGCCCGGCCTGGTGTCAGGGTGTGCCGGCGACTACAGCTCATTCATCTGCGTCCAACCGGAGGGCGTCGATCGGGTGCGGCTCAAGATGGGATTGATGTTCCATGGAGATGAGTGGACCGACGACGCCGTCGAGAAGGCGGTCGACCTCTCGATCCGCACCAACGCCGAAGATCGAGCGATCCTCATCGACATGATGAAAGGTCGGGCGTCGAAGCACTTCTCGCCCGGCCCGATCGCGCCCGACTTCGAGGGGACCTTGCTGGACTTCTACCGGTACCTGAACCGTCGAATCGGAGCATCACTGGCGGCCATCACGGGCGGTTAGATCTCGAACGGAAAGCTGTCGAGCCGCTCGGTACCCGAGTCGGTGACGAGCACCTGGATCTCGAGCTTGATGCTCTCCGACCCCGCTTCGGCGATCAGACTCTCGACGCAGATGACCATGTTCGCCTCGAAACATCCGCCATGGCTGTGCTCGAAATCCGGGTGGAGAAGCACCACCGGCCATTCGTCACCCATCCCGACACCGTGCACGGCCACCGAGTACCGATAGGGCTCGAACCGTGGCGGGATCCGCCACGACTGCTCGTTGAATTGGGCGAACGAAACACCGCTGCGAATCAACGAGGTGTTGTGCTCGATCTGGTCGACCGCGGCGCGGTAGAGGTCTCTCTGCCTGGTCGTCATGGGCGTGTGGCCGCAGGTCCACGAGCGGGAGAGGTCGGCGCAGTACCCGTACGGGCCGATCATGTCGGTATCGAAAGCGATCATCTCGCCGGCCTGGCACGGCCGGTCGGAGGCCTCCCGATACCACGGGTTGGTGTTCGGTCCGCACGTGACGAGCCGCGTTTCGAGCCACTCGCCACCTGAGCGTGTGTTCTCGAACTGGAGGTGGGCCAACAGCTCCTGCTCGGTCACGCCTGGCACCGAGTGCTCGTACATGCGGGCCATACCCGCCTCGCACACACGCAGGGTCCAGCGCATGATGTCGATCTCGTCGGGCGACTTGACACTGCGCGCATGTTCCATCAGGGGGTAGCCATCGATGACGACGACATCGCGTTCTTCGAGCACTCGCAAGCCAAGCAGATCGAGCCGATCGACGGCGACCCGTTTGTTTCCGCCGCCGTGGGTGGCGACGAGATCGACGATCTCGTCGGCCCAGCGCGAAACCTTCTCGGGCGCCCGATCGCCGGAGGTCATGTACGTCCACCCGGTCGCGGTGCGCAGTTCGTCGACTGTCTCGAGCCCGGCGCAGAGGTGTTCGCTTCCCTTGAACTCGAACATCACGCCGGGACCCTCGGCGAAGATCAGCGCATACCGCACCGGGTTGTGGAGCGTCCAGACCTGCATGTTCGGGTTGTCGAACGCGTAGCGGATGTTGACGGGGTCGTAGAGCAGTGCCGCGGCGCAGTCGTGCTCCAGCAGGAGCTGCCGGATCCGGGCAATCCGGTACCGACGGGCGCTGAGGCGCGTCTCCTGGGACACCGGGCTCACGAGCGGCCGGTCGGCACCCTCGGCGTTGAGGTACGCACGCTTGCGATCGTCCTTGAAGACGGTCAAGCCGGTGGGTCCATCCGAGGAGATACGGGCATGGATTCGCAGATTAGTCCTCGGCCCTGGGTTCCTCAACCGCCGACCGATCGCGAGGCGCCAACAGCTTCGGCGGGATCTGACCGCAGCGTATCTCCACCGGGCGAGCCGTCGATGATGCGGGCCCAGTCAGTGGTCGTTCCGTTTCAGACCGGGCGCGCCGGAGAACCGTGCTCGGCGTAGCTGCTGAGCGTCGCCATCAAATCGTCGGGCACCTCGACACCACGGTCGATCGTCTGCCGGCGGCTGAGCAGACGGCGATCGCCGGGGAGCCGCACACCGGGCTGGGACGTCATCTCCTCGAGCAGGACCTCGATCCGGTTGACGAAGCCCGTGCCGGCCGAAACCGCCGGGTCGATCGCCACGATTACCTGACCGACGTCGGGCGGGCCGCCTTCGTTACCACCGAACCCCGAGGCCTCGAACGAGAAGTTCGACGCAGCGACACCACCGCACAGGATGTCGATGAACAGCGCCAGCGCCGAGCCCTTGTGACCGCCGGCAGGCAGCATCGCACCGGCCAGGGCCGCGTTCGGATCGGTCGTGGCGTTGCCATCGGCGTCGAGCGCCCAACCGAGGGGGATCGTTTCACCGGCGGCGGCGGCGGCGCTGATCGAGACGTAGGCGGCCGCCGACGACGACATGTCGGCGACGACGGGCGGATGACCAGACCGCGGTGTTGCCCAGGCGATCGGATTGGTGCCGAAAAACGGTCGATGACCGCCATGGGGTGCAACGGCGGGCGACGAGTTGGCGAACATCAATGCGACCAGCCCCGCTTCGGCCAGGCGTTCGACGAACCAGCCGAGCACACCAGCGGAATACGAGTGGGTGATGGTGAGCATTCCTATGCCACAGGTTCGAGTGGCCCTGATGAGTGGCGCAACGCCCGCCTCGAAGGCAGGGTGGCAGAAACCGTTGCCGGCGTCGACGATCACAGCCGCCACCCGCGGCGTCGTCACCGTGGGCACGGCGTCGCCGACGACCTTCCCACAGGCAACATGGTCGCAGTACGTGGGGAGGTAGCTCAGCCCGACGGTGCGGATCCCCTCCGCCTCGGCGTCTCGAATGCTGCGAGCGGTTGGCCCGGCCTGTAGCGCCGATGCGCCCGACGCGACGAGCATCCGTCTGCTGAGTTGTTCGACATCATCAAGCGAGAGACGTTCCATACCACCGAACATTACCGGGAGCCCGCTGTCCAAGCTGTGCCGATGCCGCTGCGCTAGTCGGGTTCCGCTCCACCCTCGGCCGATCGCCGTTCGACGAACTCGTCGAGCGCCGCGGCGACATCGTCCGGAACCCCCGGAGCTTCGAAGTCGGCGAGCAGCCGCTTCCAGATCACCGACGCTCGCTGCTCAGCGTCCTGGGCCCCGTCCTCGGTCCACTGTTCGAAGCTGGCACGGCTGAAGACGATCGGCTGGTAGAAGGCGTGCTCGAAACGGTCCAACGTGTGCTGCGTTCCGAAGAAGTGACCACCGGGACCCACCTCGGTGATCGCGTCGAGCGCCAATTCGTCGCCATCCGTGCGCACCGGCGTGAACATCTCCGCCAGCATCTGGCACATCTCGATGTCGACGATGAACTTCTCGTACGAGGCGACGAGCCCGCCCTCCTGCCAGCCCGCCGCGTGCAGGATCCAGTTGGCGCCCCCCATGATCGCGCCGAACATGTTGATCATCGTCTCGTAGCCGGCCTGGGAGTCGACGGCGTTCGACGCGCTCGAACCGGAAGAGCGCCACGGGATGCCGATGTGGCGGGCCAGTTGACCGCTGGCCACGGCGCCCTTGAACGCCTCCGGCGTACCGAAGGCGGGCGAGCCGGACTTCATGTCGACGTTCGAGGTGAACGCCCCGTACATCACCGGTGCTCCGGGCCGCACGAGTTGCGACAGCGTGATCGCCGCCACGGCCTCCATGTGCTGGAGGACCAGTGCTCCCGCCATCGTCACCGGTGCCATGGCACCGGCCAGCGTGAAGGGGGTCATTGCGACAGGCTGGCCGAGTCGGGCGAAGTCGATGATGCCCATCGCCATGGGTACGTCGAGCAACCGCGGCGAATTGGTGTTGATCGTGGTGAACACTCTCGCTCGGTTGGCGAACTCCTCGTCGCTGTCGATGCCGAGACGGATCTTCATGAGGTCGAAGCCGTCGCGCACACGCCGCCGACCTCGACAGTAGATGAACGGTGCCTTGTCACTGAGGGTCACCGCCGACCGGTTCGTGTGCAGGTGCCGCACGTTGATCGGGATGTCGCCGGCCTCGACAGTCGGCATCGTGGCACCCATGACGTCGAAGCTCTGGGTGAGGCGGATGAAGTTCTCGTAATCGGCGAACGTGCCCATCCGGCGCCCACCCTCGAGGTCGGACGCAAACGGTGGCCCGGCCGCGGGAAGGAACACGGTGCTGCGGCCCCCCACATGAAGGTCGTGCTCGCTGTTCAGCGCGTGGATCGTGAACTCCGACGGAGCCAACGCCAACATGGCGGACACCATCTCTGGATCGAGTCGCACCATCATGTCGTCGTCCACGACCGCTCCGGCCCCGGCGAAGATCACTCGCGCCTCGGGCAGCGAAACTCGGATCCCCTCATCGCTGAGATAGCGCACGGCAGACATGTGGAGATGCGCGACCTGATCCTCGGACAGGATCCGCAACGGGTCGAACGGATTGACCAGATGCCGGTACTGAGTGGTGGGGACCGGAGCACGCTCCCGTCGTTCACCCCTGCGTCGAGCCAAGTTCTGCCCTTTCTGAGAACGCCGACAATCTCGGACGCAACATCGGAAATCGTAGCCTCCCCGACGGCTCCGGGTTCGGTCGAGCCGCGTGAAGGTTTGTTGCTCTCCGGCGTGGCCGACGATGCGCGGTTTCGGCCGGTCTCCGAACGGTCGGTGGAGGGTCGATGACGATCTCAGAACTGTCAGTAACCCAGTGCCGCGGGGCCGCAGCGCGCACGCTCGCTCAACAACCAACAGGATGGCCGCGCCTCGGTCAGGGCGATCGAAGGGGGAAGCGCTGAGCCGCCTCGACCCCGACGAAGGCCAGGACCATCGGCACCCACGAGACCACGCTGTAGGCGACGAAGAGCAGCCGACCGGCCGAACTCGGTTGGCGAGGCAGCACGCTGTTGACGGTCCGCTTGCCTCCGACGTCGAGACGGTGGCGGACCGAATCTGGCGTGGGACCAGCCCGGGTCATCTGGGTCGAACGTGGAAGGATCACGTCACTCGGAGTCCCCCTGTTCAACGTCGCCGGCTCGGACATCCACGGACCCGGATACGGTCTCTGGTTTGGTCGGCTGGAGCTACCGGCGTGTTCTCGGCATTGGTCGAGGACGACCGCCGCTTTGAACGGATCTGGGACGATCGAAGTACGCTTGGACATGGACAGAATGATCCCGCACCTCTTCGGTGGGGTCCGGAACTGGTGATGGTCGATCGTGGCTGGCCCTACGGTCATTGAGGATTTCTCGGCCGGTGTCAGCGTCGTAAACCATCCCCTGGACGCCGGGCAGTACGGGGTTTGGTACGACGCAACGAACAACGCCTACGGCACGGCGTCAGCCACGACCATCGGTGGAGTCCCGGCGATGCGCATCGACGATGGCGGCTTCACCAATGGGGTCTACGCCGTCTACGAAGGGGTCGTCCCGACCACCGGTGAGTACACGGTCGAGGCCGAACTCCATGTCGTCGAGACGGGAGCGGTCGACGCCATCCGGGCCTACCAGCTCGGTGTGGCCACCGGCCCTGCTGCGGCCCACCGTGGACCGAATCCGAGCTCCGTTGCTGGGCTCGAGGCGGCGGGATCCTACGAGGGCTTGACATCGGGGGACGACACTGGAGCCGGTCCACAGCTGGTCTCGACTCGGCCGTTCTCCGCCAATGCCGGCGATGATCTGCTGGTCGCCTTCGGAACGGATGTCAACAGCGGCCAATGGAATCAGAACTCCGGCTTCTGGGCCGGCAGCTACGTGGTTGTGACCGAGATCCGGTTGGTGCCGGTGGGTGCGCAGCCGATCACGGTCGACAATGACGACGGACCCGGCGCCTACGAGGAGGCTGGAGCGTGGACCACCAGCGGGGCTACCGGGTTCAACGGCGGGACGTACCGGTACACATCGACGGGCAGCGAGAGCGCGGCCACCTGGTCTGCCCAGCTCCCCCAAGCCGGCTCCTACGACGTTGAGGTCATCTACGTCGCCGGCGGCAACCGGGCCACATCGGCGATCTACCGGGTCGAGACGGTCGACCGCGTCGTATCGGTCCCCGTCGACCAAACAACCGCGAACCTGGCGTGGGTTCGGATTGGCACCTTCGACCTGCCCGCCGGACCGGTCGCCGTCACCCTCGACGCCACGGCCAGTGAGCCCAACTCGAGAGTGGTCATTGCCGATGCCGTTCGCTTCGTGCCCACACCGGTGGACGATCCCGAGATGCGGCTGGCCGTGGTCACCGTGTTCGACCCCATCGACGACATCGAGACGATCCAACGCACCGTCGACCAGTTCCGGGACCTGCACTACAACGCGATCGCCGTTCACAGCCGCTTCCGGGGCGACGCGACCTACATCCCGAACAAGAGCAACCGCGATTTCCCGAACGACGAGCCGCGCCACCCGGCGGCCGGCGATGTCGACGTACTCCAGGAATTCACCGAACGTGGTCACCGGGCGGGCATGAAGGTCTTCGCCTACGTCAACACGCATCTGGTGACCGATGGCTCCGCCCCTGAAGCCCGGGCCGAGCATGTGGTGAACCGCCATCCGGACTGGATCACCTATGAGTACAACGGCGGCGATCCCGTCCGCCAGGTGCCGGGCGAGGGGCTGTGGCTCGAGCCGGCCTTGCCGGCGGTGACACGCTATCTCGCCGGTATCGCCGGCGACATCATGAGCAACTACGACTGCGACGGCATCATTCTCGACCGTATCCGTTACCCCCAGACCGCCTTTCAACGCCAGACCCTCGATTTCGGCTACCACCCCTGGGCCATTCGCCGCTTCAACTTCATCCACGGCCGGCAGGGCGTACCCGACCCCTCTGACTCCAGCTGGATTTCGTTCCGGCAGCAGGCCATA
>JAOTVU010000171.1 GCA_029863385.1 Acidimicrobiia bacterium | reverse complement strand
TTCCTGTATGTCCTGGTAGATGGTGCCGCCGGCCCAATCTGGATCCTGGGGCATCGGCGATGCCGGCGTGCTGCTCGGCGCGCTGTCCATCCAGCTGGTTCTGATCTCGAGATCTCCAACCACGGCGAGGGCCCGCTCGATGGCCTGGTCGAGAGTGTACGGCTCGTGATCGATGAGGCGGCGAATGTCACGGTCGGGGTTGACCACCACGTCGTTGATGAGGCTGTCGACGAGCGGCCGGGCTAGGCCATAGGGGAGCGGGGTCACGAGGTTGACCCAATGCGACGACAGGCGCGGCGTGAGCAGCGGCACGGGAATGATGAGGCGTCGTCGCAAACCGGCGATCGCGGCGTAGCGGTCCATCATGTCCCGGTAGGTCAACACATCAGGACCGCCGATCTCGAGGATCTGACCGGCCGCCTCGGGTACGTCGATGACGGCGACCAGGTAATGCAAAACGTCGGCGATACCGATGGGCTGACATCTCGTCTTCGTGACCCAGCGTGGGCAGATCATGACCGGGAGCACCTCGTCGAGGTGACGTAACATCTCGAACGATGCGCTGCCGGAGCCGATGATCACCGCAGCTCGGAGCTCGGTGACCGGGACGCTACCGGAGGCCAGGACCTGGCCGACCTCGTGACGGCTTGCGAGGTGGGTCGAGAGCTGATCGGGATCGTCTTCGCCCAACCCTCCGAGGTAGACGATGCGGGCAAGACCCGTACGCTCGGCCGCGTTCTTGGTGTTCTCGGCGCCCACTCGGTCGGTGTGTTCGAAGTCGCCGGTGTGGCCCATGGCATGAACCAGGTAGTAGACGGCCTCGATACCGATCAACGCCTCCTCGAGTGAGGGCTGGTCCAACACGTCAGCGGCCGCCACGTCGACGTCGGCGCGCCAGTCGACCCCGGCCAGCCGGTCAGGGTTCCGGGCCAGGCATCGCACATCATGGCCCGCCGCCAGGAGCTCCGGCACCAGCCGGCCCCCGACGTAGCCGGTCGCACCGATGACCGCCACCTTCATGACGCGACCCGGTCCAGCAGCGCCATCGACCCGAGTCGCCGCAGCGCCACTCGACAAACCGCCAGGTAGGGCGCGGCCGGCCAGGGAACACCAAATCCGATCCGGGATCGTTCTGGTCCCAGCGCCCGCACCGTATGATCGGTCGCGGGAACACCGGCGATCTTCCACGCCCAGAACCGGCCGTCATCGTAACCGGTGATCTCGAAGGGCAGGCGAACACCGAGCGTCGTGGTCACGACCCCGGTCGCGCCGGTTTCGAAGTGGCTGTCATCGAACTCGGCCCGGCGAACCGTCGGCCCCCACATAGGCCAGGAATCCAGGTTCGTCAGCAGGGCCCACACTGACTCCGCCGGGGCGTCGATATCACGGTGAACCCAGAGTCTCCTCACCAGATCATCGTAACCCGCGAGCTGCTCGAACCGTAGACCGAGCAGCCGCAACCGAGCTCCGACGACCCCGGCCGCGGTTCGTCGCCGATCCGGTGCTGCCGCCTCGAATGTCTGCTGGTCGGTGTCCAGCGCACGACTGCGGGCCTCACCGTGGTTTCCCGCGGGCAACGATTCGACCTCGCTGAGCACGGCTCCTTGCCGGCTACACTACCCCGATCGTCCGCTACCCCGTATATGCAGGTTCATGCTCGTTCACCACAATCTGGGGTCAACCGAACCGGGTTCCGGCGAACGTCACGACCCGAATCGAGGCTACGTGAACCGCCGCGATCCCATCTCGCCGTAGGGCCGCCGTGGTCACGTCAGCCGCCGATGCCGAATCGAGACCGACGGTATGGATCTTCGGTGATCAACTGAACCGGGAGATCGCCTCGCTGGCAGGTCGCTCACCGGGCGACTGCCGAGTTCTGCTGGTCGAGAGCCGAGGCAAGCTCGAGTCGAAGCCTTGGCACATCCAGCGGGCACATCTCGTCGTCTCAGCCATGGCCCACTTTGCCGCCGAGTTGCAGGAAGACGGATTCGAGGTCGACTTCCGCCAGGCCTCGTCACTGGCCGCCGGACTCCACGACCACCGCCAACAGTTCGCCGTCGAACACGTGATCGCCATGGAACCAATGAGCTGGGACGGCAGAGCCATGCTGGCGAGACTCGCTGTCGAGATCGTGGCCAACAACCAGTTCCTGTGCGACCACGAACAGTTCGCGTCCTGGGCCGCCGACCGCAAGAGCATCAAGATGGAGGACTTCTACCGTTGGCAGCGGACCCGGTTCGAGGTGCTGTTGGATGACGGCGCCCCTTCCGGCGGTCGATGGAACCACGACATCGACAACCGCGAGCCACCCCCGACCGATGCTCGGCCCTGGCCCACGATCACCCGGTTCCCCCTCGATGCGATCGATCGAGAGATTTTGGGGCGACTTCCCGGTTGCTGGGGTGCGGCGCCGGACGGCACCTGGCCGATCACCCGACAGCAGGCCCTCCACCGCCTCGAGGAGTTCATCACATCGGGTCTCGTACCCTTTGGCCCGCACGAGGACGCCATGCTGGGGGCCGAGTGGAAACTGGCTCACTCGGTGCTCAGCTCGTCGCTCAACCTCGGCCTGCTCCGGCCCGGCGAGGTCATCGAGGCAGCCGAAGCCGCCTACCGGGCCGGAGCGGCACCGATCAACAGCGTCGAAGGTTTCATTCGCCAGGTCCTCGGATGGCGCGAGTATGTCTGGGGTATGTACTGGCTCAACATGCCCGACTACCGACACCAGAACCAGCTCGACGCCCGACGCCCTCTACCGCCGGCGTTCACCGGTGAGGCTGGCACCGAGATGGCCTGTGTTGCTTCGGTGCTCGGCCACGTCCACGACCACGCCTACGCCCATCACATCGAACGGCTCATGGTCCTCGGCAACCTCGCCCTCACGGCGGGAGTCGACCCCCAAGCCATGACCCAGTGGATGTGGGCCAGTTTCATCGACGGCGCCGAATGGGTCATGCTGCCGAACGTGATCGGCATGGCTCTGCACGCCGACGGCGGACGGATGGCGACCAAGCCCTACGCCTCCGGCGGCGCCTACATCAATCGCATGAGCGACCACTGCTCCGGTTGTCGCTACAACCCGACGAAACGCACCGGCCAGGACGCTTGCCCGTTCACCACGCTCTACTGGGATTTCCTGGCCCGCAACGAGGACATGCTGGCATCGAACCACCGGATGATTCGACAGCTCGCCGGGATGCGCCGGCTGTCGAATCTCGACGACGTCAGAGCGCGCGCGACCGACGTGCTCGTCGCCCTCGACACCGGCAGCCTGTGACCGGTCCAGAGCCCCACCGGGCAACTTCACGCCGCGAGGGCCGCTGACAGTGTCCGGACCAGTTCGGCCACGAGGTCTTCGGTGTCGAGGTCGAATGCTGCGGTCTCATGAGCGAGCAGGGCTCCGACAGTGCCGAAAAGGGACCACCGTATTCGCCAGGCGATGACCGGGAACGACAGATGGGGGAGGGCGTCCTCGAGGTGGGGGCGAAAGGCTTCAGCCACTGGGGCGAAGTGGGCGGCGACGGTTGACTCGACAAAGTCGGCGGGGCGCAGGTAGATCGCTCCAATCAAGCGGGAACGACCTGGTGAGCGGGCTCGGAGGGCGTTGGCGGCCTCGATATCGGGCCGGATCAAGGCCTCGACCAGCTCGGCGAGTGTTGGCCCCCCGTGGGCCACCGCTCGATCCAACAGCTCGAGCCGGTGGACATTGAGGGGTACGAGGACACGGTCGAGGACCGCGGTGGCCAGCTCCTTGCGTCCACCGAAGTGGTAATGCACTGCGCCCGAGTCGGCCCCGGCGGAGCGCATGATCCTGCGGAGCGAACCGGTCTGGAACCCCGCCTCGGCGAACTCGGCCTCTGCGGCGTCGAGCAGGGCATCGACCCGTGGGCTGGTCACCCTTCGAGGCGCAGCTTCAGGAGCCTCACGTCCTTGGTGTTGGCCCGATGCATGGCCAAGCTCATGAAGGGGCTGAGGAGCCGAGAAAACCCGCTCGGAGTACCACGGTTGCGCAGGGTCATGCGGGTGTGGCCCTCCGGCGTGGCCGCGAATCGATAGCTCGTCTCCATCGGGAACGGTCCCTCGGCGGTGCGCATGACAAGTGATGTCGGGGTGTACTCGGTCACCTCATAGGTGTAGCGCAGCTCGCGGCCGAGGAAGCGAGCCACGAACGCCATCCGGCTGCCGACGTTCAGAGGCGGTGGTGTCTTCCACTCGACAGCCGAGATATTGGCGTACCAGTCCGGAGCGTTTGTCGGATCGCAAGCGTAGGCCGCCACCACCTCCACCGGGCGCCGGATCACGTCTTCGACCGAGACGTCGACGGCGCTCGGACCTTCTATTGATTCAGTCATACGACTGAGGATAGTCAGTCAGATGACTGAATGGCAACGGAGGAGATCTTGGCGATGCGATGAGACGGGTGCTATCGGTGGTGAGTGTCCGACCGGCGACTCGACGGCTCGGGACGCCGCCCCTCCGGACGGGCCTTACTCCAGCGGATCGGATCCGTAGAAGTCCGACACCCACTCGATGCGAGACGCCCGCTCGCCATCAAGCTCGATGACGACGACGGCTCGCGTCAGTACACCGTCCGAGCGAAACTGCTGGACGAACGTGTACACGTCGTCCCCGAGCTTGGTGACGTCCGAGACTCGAGTCAGCTCGTCGAAGCTGGCTCCGAACCGCAGCACCGCTCGTTCCATCTCGCTCTTCGAGCCGGCCGCCACCTCTCCATCGGGCCACAGCATGACACCGTCCTCTGTCAGCACCGAAGCCGTCAACTCTGGATCATTCTCATTCAAGCCCATGTTCCAGGTGTCAATGAGTTCGGTAACCGTTATCAGCTGGGCGTCGGACCTGTCGTCCGAGTCGACGAATGCCATGATCGCCGCGCCAACGGCGAGCAGTCCAACGAACACCGCAGCGACGATCAGCCAGGGTGTTCCGTCGGAGTCCTCGGAAACGTGGTCCTCGGGTAGAGCCTCGGTAGCGGGTGCGTCTTGCCCCTGCATCGGGAACTCCTTGGTAGGTGCATCAGTCGCATCGTCTCACCGCCGGGTGCGGGCCGGTAGGGCCCAAGGACCTCTGCCATACTGATGGCCGCAGTCAAGACTCGTTCCCTGATGTTAGCCCAGGTCTCATCGTCGTTCACCGTCCCGTGGTCGGCGGGCTGTTGCATATTCGCTGGAACAGGCCAGTATCAGTGTGCAACACTGCCTCAACAAGCAAGCTCGGCAACCACACCGGGACTCGGACAAAACGGACTCTGACCAAAGGAGGTGTGACCGGTGGCCAACGAATCCGTGTTGTTGCTCAACGCCACGTATGAGCCGATCGGTCTCATCTCCTGGAAGCGGGCGGTGACCCTCGTCATCATCGGCAAGGGCGAGCTGGTCGAACAACATGAAGACCGGGTGGTGCGGTCGGCCGGCGGTCGATCGTTCCCTTTTCCGTCGGTGGTGCGGCTGGTGCGGTACGTGCGGCGGGCCCGTCTTGACCCGGCGCGGCTGGCACCCAACCGGCGTAACCTCACGGCCCGGGACCGGGGTCTGTGTCAGGTCAAGGACTGTGAGGCGGCGGGTGACACGATCGACCACCTGCTTCCTCGGAGCCGGGGTGGAGTCACCAGCTGGGAGAACTGTGTGCTCATGTGCAATGGTCACAACACCGGCAAGGGAAACCGCACGTTGACCGAAGCAGGATTTCAGCTGAAGCGGACACCGGCCCGGCCCCGGCGAAACGAGACGCTGGCTGTGGCTCTGGTCCGCAACGAGCAGTGGGCCCAATTCGCAATCGGATGAGGTGGCGCCCCATGGCCTCGCCTCATCCGATCCGAGCTGCGGACCGGACTCGACGACCGTGACCCGGTACGCCACGATGGTGGCATGACCTCGACCAACGAACAATCGGTGACGCTGTCCTCCCAATCCGACAGCGGGCCGTTCGACGGCGACCTCAACTGGGGGGAACTGGTGGCCGACCTGAACCGGCTGTTGCGCCTGAAGACAACACCGATTGGAATGAAGCTGTTCGAGACGGCAGCAGAGATGGAGGCCGTGCCCCGGATCCGTCGACCGTCGGCCATCCACACCGCCGATCAGATCGTCTCCATGGCCTCCCGGCTGCATTGGACGGTCGGCATCACCAACGACGACCTGGTCGGGGCCCAATGCGGGGCCGTCCTCGGGTTACGACCCCATGACGATGAGTGGTTGAGTGGGACCCACATGGCCGGCGTCTGGTTCGAAACGGTCGAGGACTCGTCGGTCCACCAGCAGGCCATGGACGTGGTTCCGGCCGGTCGCTTTGAGGCGATGGCGGTCTCGCCGCTGGCCGCCGGGCGGCTGGACCCGCCCGATGTCTGCCTGGTCTACGCCAATCCGGCGCAGATGATTCTGCTCATCAACGGGCTGCAATGGAGCGGCTACCGCAAGTTCGAGTGGGGTTGCGTGGGTGAATCGTCATGCGCCGACTCCTGGGGGCGGGCCCTCTCGACCGGCCAACCCAGTGTTTCCATCCCGTGCTTCGCCGAGCGCCGCTACGGCGGCGTTCCCGACGATGAGCTGCTCATGGCCACACCACCCCGGTATCTGCCCAAGGCGATCGCCGGGCTCGAGGCCCTCTCGGCCAACGGCCTGCGCTACCCGATCCCGCCCTACGGCATCCAGACCGACGCCCGGGCCGGCCTCGGGGCCTCCTACGACTAGGCCCGAGCTCGAGATTCCTCGGTGGCGGTGCGCCCCATCATCGTCACGATGTCGCGCGCCGCAAGGTTCTGGAACGGCCCGTCGCCCTTCGCCGGGTTGGCCGGCTAACGGGAGGTCCAGGTTCCGCCGGCGGCGTCGAGGTCGGCGATGAGGGTGTCGAGGTCGGCCATGGTCTGGTCGACCTGGTCCCGGATCCGCCGGTACGCCTGCTCGGCTTGCTCCACGGCGGACACCTGGGTTGCGGTTGGAGCCTGGGTGGTCTTCCAGTGGATCCGGCTGACGGCGTCGACGAGGTGACCGACGGTGGGTCGGGACGGCTCGGCCAGCCGGTTCCGGACCGGATCCTCGACCAGCAGTCGACGGTGTTCCTCCAGCCGGCGATGCACGGCCTCAAACCGGGGCAGCAGCTCGCGGTCCGTGGCGGTGTGTCGGATCGTGGTTCGTAGCAGCGGCAATCGGGTACGAGCCTGCTCGACCTCGGCCACGGTCGACGCCACCTGCCGGGCCAGCCGTTCCGTTCGGTCGATGAACCGGGCGGTATCGTCGTCTCCCGACAACCCCGGGATCGGGCGGACCTCGAACCACTGCTTCTCGCCGAGGGACCGCAAACCATCGGCGGTGGCCAGGACCAACTCCGCCGAGTACCGTCCAGGTTGGACCAGGGGCCCGAGCGGATCGACCTCCCAGGGAGCCTTGAACCCCGGTTTCTCCTCGGTCACCGGGTTCTGGGCGGCCCGCCGCAGATCCCAGCTGACCCGCTGGAGACCGGCCTCGTTGACGGCCTCCACGTGCCGGACCGGGGTGCCGGCTTCATCGCGTATCACCATGAGCAGGACCGGATCGCGGTCTACGTGTTCCTCCCACAAGGTTTCCCAGCCGGGGAAGCCGATGTCGCCCCCGGTTTTGCCGGAGTCCTTCTCGTCGGCCTGCCGCTGTTTTGCCGCCGACCGGTACTGATCGGCCAGGTGGTAGGTGATGGTGGCGCCGAACGGTGGGTTGTCGGCCCGGAAAGCGGTTGACCCCAACGTCGGTTGACCAATGGCCTGGGCCGTCAGCCGGGGCACGTACCACCAGGCGTCCTGCACCGGGAAGACAACGGCCTCGGCCTCCAGATCGGCCGCCGCCAGGCAACGCAGAGGGCCGTAGTCATCGAGGATGTAGATGCCGCGACCGAAGCTGGCTCCGATCAGATCATCGGCGTCCCGCTGGATGGTGAGGTCACGGAACGAGATGGTGGGAACCCCGCCGCTCAGCTTATGCCATCGATCACCGCCGTCGAGTGAGGTGTAGAGTCCGAATTCGGTAGCGGCGAACAGGAGCTCGGGGTTGAGGTGGTCCTGCTCGATGGCCCAGACGATGGTGGCGTCGGGAAGCCCGTCGATGATCAGCTCCCAGGTCGAGCCCCGATTGCGGCTTCGGTAGAGACGGGGCGAGAAGTCGCCGTGCTTGTGGTCATCGGCGGCCAGGTACACGACGTCGGAGTCGTGGCGGGAGGCCACGACGTTGTTGATGAAGGCCTCGGTCGGAAGGCCGTCGGGGTGACCGGCTCGACGCCACGAGGATCCTCCGTCGTCGCTCACCTGGACCAGGCCATCGTCGGTGCCGACGTAGAGCAGCCCGTCGACCAGGGTTGACTCGCAAAGGTGGGTGATGGTCGAGAACCACGACATGGCTTGGTGGTCGTACAGACCGTCCACGCTCGGCACCGAGCCGAAGGTCGGGAGTTCGTAGCGGTTCAGATCGGTGGTGAGGTTCCCACTGATGGCGGTCCAGGACTGGCCCCGGTCGTCGCTGCGCCACACCCGCTGGGACGCCACGAAGAGTCGGTCGGGTTTGTGGGCGCTGACCACGATGGGGGTATCCCAGTTCCATCGTTCCGGAGGGTCATCGGGTTCGGGACGAGGCTGGATGCCCTGCAGTTCGCCGGAGGACCGATCCCATCGCATCACGTTGCCGGTCTGCCACTCGAGGTAGGCGATGTCGGCATCGGTTGGGTGGAAGGCGCAGTGGTAGCCGTCGGCGCCCAGAGGCACCGTCCAGTCCTGGTTCCGGACTCCGTCGATGTTGGCGGTTCGAGCCGGTCCGAACAACGTGCCGAGGTCCTGGGTCCCGGCCAACACGTTGTAGAACGGCCCGGCCGTGTCAACGGCCACCCGGTAGATCTGGGAGATCGGAAGGTTCGAAACGTGGCGGAATGATGCGCAGTCGTCGAAGGTCTCGTACAAACCGGCATCGGTGCCGACCAGGAGATGCCGGGGCCGGTCCGGGTCGATCCAGACCACATGGTTGTCGCTGTGCTTGTTGCGTGCCGACTCCACGATCTCGAACGTCTTGCCGCCGTCGGCGGTGGCGTGGAGGAAGACGTCGATCTGATACACCCGTCCGGGATCGACCGGCGAGGCGAACAACTCCTGGTAATAGTGGGGCCCGGTGCCGCCGGACACGTACTCGTTGCGCTTTTCCCAGCTCTCGCCCCGGTCGATCGAACGGTAGAAGCCTCGTTCCGACTCGTCGGCTTCGATGGTGGCGTAGACCAGGTTGGGGTCGGCCGGGGTGACGGCCAGCCCGATCTTGCCCATGTCGCCTTCGGGTAGTCCTCGGGTCAGTCGGCGCCAGGTGGTCCCACCGTCGATCGACTTGTAGATCCCCGAGCCCGGCCCCCCGCCGACGAAGGTGGCCACATGGCGGCGGCGCTGGTAGGCGGCGGCATAGAGCACGTCGGGATCATCGGGGGCCATCGCCAGCTTGGTCACCCCGGTGTCATCGTCGATGGTGAGGACGGCCTCCCATGACTGGCCGCCGTCGGCTGATCGGTAGACACCACGGCTACCGCCCGACGACCACAGCGGTCCCTCGGCAGCCACGAGGACCCGATTGGAGTCCCGGGGATCGACCACGATGGCCCCAACGTGCTCCGATGCCTCCAGCCCGGTGTTGGTCCAGCTGGTGCCCCCGTTGTCACTGCGATAGACGCCGTCTCCCCAGGCCACATGCCGTCCGCTCACGCTTTCGCCGGTGCCGACCCAGATCGTAT
>JAOTVU010000170.1 GCA_029863385.1 Acidimicrobiia bacterium | reverse complement strand
TGTCCGAGCAGGGGAGTGAGCATGATCCGGACGAACGCCGGTGTCCGGGTCGCGCCCGGCGCGAAGGCCGGGCATCCGACGAGCGCCAGGCGTTTGATCCGATCAGGGTGGCGGGCTGCCGTGACAATGGCTGCGTAGCCACCTGCGGACGAACCGACAAGCGAAGCCGTTGGCAGCTCGAGTGCGTCGAGAACATCGACGCTGAGCTGCGACAGGTGGTTTCGCACGCTCGGGGGGCTCGGAATCGCTGCGGGCGGATCGCTCAATCCGCAACCGGGTCGGTCAAGGAGGAGACAGCGCAGACCTGATGTAGCGGCTGCAACAGAGGTCCATATTGCTGCTGCGTTGGGGCGCCATGAAGGAACAGCGTCGGTTCGCCCTCGCCGTGGTCGAGGACCCGGGTCCGGACATCTCCTGGTAGCACGATCCAGCGCTCGACGGGCGAAGTCGTCGATGTCGCACTGCCCGTCGGTGCACCGTGACGGATCGTTGAAGGCGAACAGCCAGAGGGTGAACACCTCCGGCGCTTCCTCCGCCCCCGGGGTGATCGGTGGGTGCCGGTCACCTCGAACTCGCCCGACGGGTCGAGGTCCGGCAACGTACTACCGCCGACCGTGAGTGTGTGCACGACGTCTGTCTCGAGCAGCAGCACGCCGCCGCGTCCCGGACGTACCTCACCGCCAACTGATTCGGCAGTCAGAACGATGCCCCCGCCGATGTCCCAGACGATCTTCGCGGTAACCGGCGTCGCGGCGCCCACCGACTGCTGGGACCACGTGCCGGGCAACGGTTCCTCACCCGGGGGGAACGAAACATCCAAAAACGTCCCGTCGTGCTCGAACACGAGGCAGGTGTCGCCCTCGAACTCGAACTGTTGGGTCCCCTGCCCCGGTTGATAGCTCCAGCCTTCGTGGACCTCGAACGTTCGCCCGGCCACACCGCGAAGCCGTTGGCTGTCATCCGGTGCAGCATCGGTTGCGGACGGAATGCCGATCACACCGAGCATCATCACGACGGCGATGAGCAGGCGCCATCGAACGCTTCCTGATCCGCGTGCCGTTCGGCCGGACGACGAAGAGAAACCCATGGTTGTTGCTGGTCAACGGTGAAAAGGTTCGAAGCCTCAATCGCGACCCAGTCCGCCTGTGCCAACCGTACCATTGTCGACTTCGCCGCTCAGTGGGAACGGCCACCGAGGTGTCTCCCGGAGTCATCACCCCACCGGCGCAACGCCCCCTGCTCACCGAGCAAAGGCTAAGACGGCCACGTCGTGTTCGAACATCTGATATTCCGGCCGTTGACACTCCTGTGGCGGATCTGGGGGCTGATCCTGTTCCTTCAAGGTCGATCCGAGTGGGGGGTGCAGGAGCGCCGTGGGTTGGGAGCCTCAGCGACCGGCTGAACCGGTTGGGTGGAAATCCCCCTCGAGGAGGGACGCCGAGCCCACTCTGCTCGAGGCGCCGTCGAGCGGCGCCGATCCCGATCTCATGCGATTGCTCTTCGTCCCACTCCTGACCGGTCCGCTGCTGCTGGCCGCCTGCGGCAGCGGTCCCGAGCTGGCGGTACCGGTCGAGACCATGATCCAGTTCGAGACGGAGTGGCAATGCGACGTCACTCGATTCTCGTTCGCCGACAGCCAGGCCATCGATGCCAAGGAGGACGAAATCAGGGCCCGCTTTGGCATCGAGGCCGCCGATCAGGCCGACTTCACCGCCATGCTCGCCGGCGACGCTGATCTGCGGGAGCAGGTGGCCGAGCACATCGACACCCGATGCCCGGCAGTGATCGAGGAAGGAGTGGCCCAGTGAGATCGCTACGCGGTTCGGGACGTTCCAGGGTGATCACCGCCCTCGCAACCATCATCTTGATCCCCATCCTGCTCGCCCCGGGGGCCGAAGCCCAGAGCTCCAGTCCGAACGACGGGGATCTGAAGGACAGCATCCAGATCCGAACCAACAAGACGGCTGCGGTGTTGGCCGGCGACACGGCTTGGATCACGCTGTCGATCAGGGGACAGGCCGATGTCGACGACCTCCGGTTCACCGCAACCCTCGACGGTCAGCCGGTGGCGTATCCGGAGAACACGGTTGACCACAGCGGCCCGTACAACGGCTATGGCCTCAAGGAGAAGGAGACCGACTACGTGGCCTTCCAGATCACGGCCCCGATGGTCGACAAGAAGGCTCACCTTCCTCTCGAACTCCAGGTGACCTGGACCGAGGACGGCTCACCCCGGAGCGCAAGCGAAACGGTCAAGGTCCCGGTTGTCACCTTCAGCGGTGAGCCGTACGAATTGGTGTCCGACGAGGTGACCCTGTCCGAGGCCGACAACGGCTGGGTTCGCATCCGTCTGGCCGGCTTGGCACCCCAGCTCGACGACGTCCGAGTCGCGGTCACCGACCCCACCGGGCTGACCATTCACTATCCCCAGGAGACCTACACCAGCCTCCTCCGGGATGCCCGTCTCGAGAACGGTGAGACCGATGAGGCCAACTTCCGGCTCGGCGAGGAACATTGGGGCCAGTCGTTCGCAGTCGAGCTGAAGGTTGACTACACGCTCGGCGGGGAGGCGATGACCCGAACCCACCAGGTGACGATCACGAGCTGATCGGTGCCTGGGAGGCGATGCAGATGAGGGCTGCAGCTAGATCGGGGTGACGTCCAGGTGATTGTCCGGATCGCTGTTCGGCTCGATCGGATCGTCCAGCCAGGGCCTCTCTGCTCGGTAGGAGGCGAACAACAACCCGAGCCCGATCACCGCGACGACATAAGCGGCCAGGCCTGCTCGGAAGGATCCGGTGAAGAGCGCAAGGGTCAGCACGATGCCGGTCAGAAGGCACGTCCAGGCGACTGCTTTCATCCAGGGTCCGGTGCGAAGGATGTAGCGCCTCCAAGGAACTGGTTCACCGGAGCCGGGGGGAAACTGCCGCTCGAGTTCGGCGAGGACAGAACGTTCTTCCGCTGTCAGCGTCATGCACCAGGTCTACCCCCTGAAGCCGACACAAAATTTCTCATTATCTCTTTCTGTCCCTCTCTTTGGGCAGAACTTAACAAACCCGACATACAGCATTCGGGGTGGCGTCAGATGATCCGTCGTGGGGCCGGACCAGAGGTCAGCGGTATCGGCGCTGTTCGCCAGCGTGGGTTCGTTGCCGGTAGGACCTTGTTGTGATGGTGTGGAGAAGCCGCTGGGTTCGTACTGCCATTCGTTCGAGTTTGCCGTTGCGTGGGAGCGCCAGACCGAGTTGGCGGGCGACGAGCGAGTAGTTGTAGACGGCTTCGTAGCGCCAGATAAGTCCGTCGCGGAATCGCCAGACGTCGATGCCGGTGAGGTCGAGCGGACGCCCCGTCGGTGCGAAGCCGGGGGGTTCGAACGGCCCGGTATTGGTTCCGGTCATGCGCCACGGCACATAGGCGGTGAGGCGGTCATCGGAGATCGCCCACGGGGCGGGTGAGGTGAACTCGTAGTCAGGGAAGGCGGTCGCCGTGGCGGCGACGAGACCAGCCACGGCCTGTCGCCCGATTCCCGGTTCAAGAAGTGCAGGTGAGTCCCAGACGACATCTCGGGTGGCACAGGCGGCGACCTCCGCCGGCTTCTTGGAGTTCCAGGCATCCAGGTAGCGCCGGCTGAAGGCTCGAAGCGCGACGGGGTCGATCGGATCGCCTTGATGCCCGTCAGCCGCCAACACGACGGCGTCCTATTCGTCGACGGCGAAAGGTGGCGAGATGGGGGAGTGCTGCGCTGGCGGCTCGAATCCAAACCCGGCACGCAGCGAGGAACGTAGCCACGGCCACCGCTCGGGGCAACGTGATGGGGTTGAGTCTGGCGTACACCGAGTTGGTGACCACGCCCGTGGCGGCATAGAGCATGACGGCAGGTCGAAGTCCGAGTGGCTGTCGAATGCCCGGGCGGTAGAGGAAGGCGTCGATGGCTTCGTCGAGGGTCGCGACGGTGGCGGGGCATGTAGCGTCGAATGTCCACGCCCGGCATCGGCGGAACGGCCGCCTCTCGAGTGACTCGGTGATGAGACGGGCGCCCTGGTCGGCGTGGCGCAGAGCTGCCGTGACCCCGTTCGAGGTGAGGGGGTCGACCATCGCGGCGGCGTCGCCGACGAGCAACCAGTTGGGTCCGTTGCAGCGGCGGTGCCGGTAGGGGGTGAAGGCGGTCGAGGAGATCGGCACGTCGGCTGCGCCGAGAGCGAGTCGTCGGAGGGAAGGGACGGCCTCGATGTGGTGGCAGAAGATGTCTCTTGGCAGCTCCCCACGAGTGCGGCACGTGGCTGCTTCGACGGACGGGAGCACAACACCGACGCTGGTCTGGGAGGGATTCAAGGGGATTTCCCAGATCCAGGCGAGTTGGTCGGCGTCCGGACGAGGCATGTACAGGTTTGTGCTGTGGCCGAGGGGTGGTTCGTCGAACCTGGCCCAATAGGCGATACCGGGGCGTCCCAGCTCGGTCCTGTCAAGGTTCATCGTGCGGCCGAAGAGTCTCGTCTCATGTCCGGTGGCGTCGACGTACCACTTGGCCGTGATCCTGGCGCCCCGGTCGGTCGTCAATCCGGTGATCTCGTCGTTGCGGTGCTCGACCGATATCACCCGCTGGGGGAGGATCCGGACGCCGAGTTCCACGGCGAGGCCGAGTATCTGCTGGTCGAGCTCGATGCGGTCGGAATGGAAGGCAAGCCGGGAACACCAGATCGGGGGCTTGGCGAACCACGCCGGTGGCCACACGTCGAAGCTCTCGTCGGTGCTGTTGATCTGCACCGACGTCTTCGGAAACAGATAGCCTTTCGGCTCGCCCGCCTCGACGTCGATGCCCAGTGTCGCAAGCAGCCTTGGAGCGGAGAACTCGAGCGACTCGCCCACCGCCGGGCGGGGCCATGTCCGGGGCTCGAGGCAAAGTACGGACTGTCCTCGATCAGCCAGGTTGATGGCGGTGGCCAGCCCGGCCAAGCCGCCTCCGACCACGGCGATGTCAGCCGACAGCGTCTCGGCGCCGTCGGTCGACTCGATCATGCCGACTCACCCTGACCGGACGGATAGGGGAGCCATCGTTGCGCCCGGTAATCGTAGAGCTTGCAGTCCGACAAGATGTGTCGGAACGTCCGCGGGCTCCAGTCGTAGGAGACGACCTGGTCTCCAAAGGTGTTCTCCAGATGGTCCTGGGCCCCTCCGAGCCGCCGGAGAGGCACGCCCGGGTCGACGTGATGCGCAGTGTGATGCATGATCCGCCTCGGGAGAAACCAGTGCCGCCAGGGCGAGAAGCGCACACCAATCGAGCCTTCCAACTGCACCGGGTGTCGGCGCCACTCGTCCGGCTCGTCGTACCAGACCACGTCGGGGTGCGTGTGATTGAGGTAGATGACGAAACCGATCATCCACTGGCTCAACAGCAGCGGGACCACGAACAGCAACAAGCCGGTACGGAGCCAGAAGGCGACGTCGCCCGAGCGGTCGGTGTCGACGACGGCGACGAAACCCCACGCCGTCGCAGCCAGAGCTGCGAGGGTGCCGTAGAGGAACAGTGTGTCGGCCAGATATCGGCCTCGCGGTCGGGCACCGTGGCGGGCTCGGGGCCACAACATGCGCGGCCCCCAGATCTCGATTGCGTACTGGAGGCCGAGGCCGAGGCCGGAGCCGTGGCGGTAGAGACGGTGCAGCGCCCGGCGCCAGACCGACGACGCCTGATACTCGCCCACCGTCAACGGCGCCCAGACATAGTCGCGGCCACGGAGACCGGTGAAACGATGGTGGACGTCGTGGTGGAACTGCCACAGCCCGAAAACGTGAACCGATGGCACCAGCGCCAGCCGCCCGACAAGTCCGTTGAGCACTGGCGACGCCGAGAGGCTGCCATGTCCGGCATCGTGGCCGATCGTGAACATCTGTCCGACCGCGAACGTCGCCGGCAGGATCATCAGAACCTGTACCAAACTGCTCCCGCTCCACAGGCCGACAGCCGACGCCGTCAGCCACAACCCGAACGTTGCCGCGAACGACACTGCAGGCCCGAGCTTCGAGGCATCACGCCACGCTCGCAGATCCGTCCCCGCGTTCGACCCTGTTTTCTCCTCGATGACCGGCGACAATGTGCCCTCCTCCAACGACGTCGCATGCCTGTAACGGCTGTCGATGCCACGATTCGAATCGACAGCCGTTGCAGATGGAAGGGTCGAAAGTCCCCAGTCGCCTGAACCGGTACGGCCTCGCCGCCGATCCGGAACACCCGCTAAACGCAGATTTCGCCGGCCAGGCCCCTCATGCAGAAGGTCGTGCGCTCGATCGTCTTCAGTGTGAAACCCTCGTCGCTGTCGCCGTTGGACATGGCGAAAATGTGCAGTCGGTACCCGGCCACGGCGTCGTCACCGATGCCGATGACGTCGTAGGTGATCTCGTAAAGGTCGCCTGCTGTCGGCGCAACGGACTGGACGACCCTGGACCCGGGTTCGGTCGAGGTGAACCCAGCCGCCACCAACTCACCCATTTGCTGCATGGTCTCGGTGACGGGCGGGGTGCCGCCGTCGAGGAACGCCGCCGTTGCGTCGTCGACACCGCCCATGAATGCCAGGAACGAGCTGTTGGCCCAGCCGGTGATGCCGTCGTCGGTGGACACCTCATACCAGATCGACCGGCTGAGCGCCCTCGCCCGGCCGGTGGCGGTCAGGCTGTCCTCCAAGGGGCCGACACGCGTCAGGAGTGCCTGATCGGTGCCGGGACCCTCCCGGATGTTGAGCTTGTCGTCGTGCGCGACCCCCACGACGGCGAGCACATCGCCGTCTTTGGCGAAGCCCTCGAAGGGCTGGCCGGGCAGGCCTGTCGTCGTTGTGGACGATTGGGTCGTTGCGGTGGTGGCCGTGGTCGTTGTCGTGCTCGACTGGCCGGTCGTGTCGGTGGTGTCAGTGCTGTCGACCGAACCGTCGACCGACGCGGTTGTCGTGTCCGACGTTTCGGTGGTGTCGTCGCCGCAGGCCGGGGTGAACAAGGCGAGGGCGGCGACAACGGCGAGCAAAGCCGATGCTCGTCGAGGTTGGGATCGGGATAGATGTGTCATCGGAATCAGCCTCCGTTTCACATCTATTCCGCCGGCGTCGACGGGACCAGAGGCGAATGTCACGATTCGACCGCTCGAAGAACTCGAGAGGTGCGAATCGGCACCGCAGGCGGCTTGATCCGCACCTCCCGGGTGCTGTCGGCTAGGTGCCGGTCGCGTGCACGATCGGCTCGTTTCGTGCGGTGAAGACGGCGACGATGATGATGGCGGCCGTCACGAGATAGACGGGTGGCAGCCAGAACCACGCCGACGAGGGTGCGAACGCACCCACCGCCAGGAGCAGTGTGGAGAGCACGGGCCTGCGTGTTCTGAGCCGAAGGGCGAGCCCGCCGGCCAGGATGGCGGCCAGGGCGACGGACCCCAGGATCCAGAGCCGCTCCTGCGCTTTCAGCCCGGTTCCGAGCAGTGCGAGAAACGGGAACGGGGCGACGATACCGAGGCTGGCAACGGCGATGAGGGCTGCGGTCGATCGGGGTATGGTCTGTTGGGTTGTCATGGGGTCTCCTGTGTCGAGTCGCCGATGCGACTGTTGGATTCCCCGCCTCCAGGACAGATCGGCGGGGATGCCCGACAGCACCCGTTCGATCACGTCGAGGTTGTGGCGCAGCCGGCTCCGGCCGGCCTGGATTGCGTCGATCCGGTGTTCCCAAAGATCGGAACGGATCTCGTTGCGACGATCGGCGGCATCGTCGAGGGGGAGCCTGCTCGTGTAGACACGAACCCAGTATTGAGCGAACCGCGCTCCGAGATCGTCGGTTCTCATGTCGGAGCAATCCTCGGTGTGGTGGCCCCCGCGGAGGCAGCGGCCTCGGCTCGAGCCCGGGCGAGCGCGGCCAGGCCATTGCCGTTGATCTGGTAGAGGCGGCGGCGGGGGCGCCCCTCGGCAAGCGCAGCGTCGGGATCCTCCCAGCGGTCGTCGAGCAGGCCGGCGGCGGAAAGCCGGCCGAGCGCCTTGTAGAGCGTTCCGTGGGCGGTGAGGCGCCCGCCGTCGCCCGACATCGCCTTGGCCAATCGGAAGCCGTGGATCCAGCCGTCACCGGACGTTCTGGCCTGGGATGCGGCGACCAGGATGTCGATCTCGAGGGGGAGTAGGGCCCCCTTTTTCCGTCGCATGTTCTCTTTATAGGAAGATATGATCTCTTTGTCAAGGGATCGGATCACACGTTGGCCGACCGAGCCGGTCCAGGGCCCGATGCATGCCACCTCGACAGTTCAACGTGAGTCCACGGACTGATGTCGTGATGAGCCGGGAGCCGTTTGAACACCTCCGGCTCCGGTTTGCGGGCGCCGAATCGTGACACCGGACCCCACAGTGGCGGCCGATCGACACTCGACGCCTGGCCGCTCGAACCCACGGCCTGGTACCATCGAGCCTCGTGGGACAGCCCCAGGTCGCAGCGTGACCGGCTCACCGAGTTGGATTCGTCTCACCGACGAAGCCCCGGAGAGCCTGGGGGTCGACCTGGCGGAGGTTCGGCTCTATCGGCTGGACCGTGTCCGGGCCGAGATGCGCCGGCGGGACATCGCGGCGGTGATCGTCAGCGACCCGGTCAACATCCGGTACGCCACCGGCGCCCGCAACATGCAGGTGTTCACGTCCCGCAACACGCCGTCGCGCTACCTGCTGCTCACCGACGATCAGTCGATCCTTTTCGAGTTCACCGGATGTGAACACCTCGCCAACGACCTGGAGACGATCGACGAGGTTCGGCCCTCGTCCACCGCCAGCTTCGTCGCCTCCGGCGGCGAGATCGCGGCCCGGGAACGGCGATGGGCGGTCGAGATGGCCGATCTCGTCATCGAACTGGTCGGCGATCGCCGGCCCACGGTGGGCATCGAGCGGATGAACGCGGGGGTGGCATTGGCGTTGACGGAGGAGGGGATTCGCCTCGTCGACGCCCAGGAACCGATCGAACGGGCCCGAGCGATCAAGTCGTCGGGCGAGATCGCCTGCATCCGGGCGTCGCTGGCCATGGCCGAGCGAGCCGTCGCCGCCATGGAGGAGGCGATCCGTCCCGGTCTGACCGAGAACGAGGTCTGGTCGGTACTCCACCAGCGGGTCATCGCCGAGAACGGCGACTACTGCGAAACCCGCCTGCTCAACTCCGGTCCCCGGACCAACCCCTGGTTCCAGGAGTCGACCTCCCGGGTCATCCAGCCTGACGAACTCGTCTGTCTCGACACCGACATTGTCGGCTGCCACGGCTACTACGCCGACTTCTCCCGCACCTTCCACGTCGGCCCGTCGAAACCGACCGTGGCACAGCGCACGCTCTATCAGCTCGCGTTCGAGCAGGTGCAGCACAACCTGTCGATCATCGAACCGAGCATGAGTTTCGCCGAGTACGGGCGACGGGCATGGAACATCCCCGAGCCCTACCATCCGAACCGCTACTACCTCTCGGCTCACGGTGTCGGGATGACGGGGGAGTATCCCTACCTCTACCACTGGACCGACTTCGCGGAAGCCGGCTACGACGGGGAGATCGTGCCGAACATGACACTCTGCGTCGAGAGTTACATCGGGGCCGATGATGGAGGAGAAGGGGTCAAACTCGAACAGCAGGTTCTGGTCACCGGGACCGGCGTCGAGGTGTTGAGCGCCTATCCCTTTGATGACGACCTGCTGTAGCCGTCGCCCTCCGTCGGATCAGGAGTCGCCGTCGAGAATCTTCGCCGTCGACGATGTGCCGAGACGGCTGGCAC